>JAZSDZ010000146.1:0-75190 GCA_045531435.1 Candidatus Fimenecus sp. | reverse complement strand
GTATCATACTCATACAACTGAAACATACGAATTGCTTGACAGAGGCTTTTATACAAATGAACGGAGTTCAAGAAGCGAAAATAAGAATGAAAATATGATACGAATAGGTGAGGAAATCTGCAAGGTGTTAGAATCTCAAGGCTATAAAACCATTCACGACAAAACAGTTTATGATAAAGAGTATAACGGCTCATATGAAAGGTCATATGAAAATGTCAGAAGGATTTTAGCAGAAAACCCTTCTATACAGATAGTTCTGGATATCCATCGCGATGCAGTTTATCAAAAAGATGGTTCAAGAATTAAAACGGTTACGGAAATTAATGGTAAGAAAGCGGCACAGATAAATGTAGTTAGTGGTTGCGAAGATGGTAATGTAATAGATTTTCCAAATTGGGAGAAAAACTTATCCTTTGCAGTACAATTGCAGAATAAGTTGAAGAATGATAATCCAACACTTGTACGACCACTATTATTTTGTAGTCGAAGATATAATATGCACCTGACACCGTGTTCACTTGTGATTGAAATTGGTACAGATGCCAATACACTTGATGAGGCAGTTTATTCAGCAAATCTTTTTGCATTTTCTCTTTCTGATTTTTTGGAGGATTATTGATGACTGAATTATTCAAAATATTAAAAAACTATTTGTTGTGTTTAATATTAGTTGTTTTAATAACGCTTTTTATTTGTTCAATTTTTATTGCTAAAAACAATACTGAAACTATGCTTTTTGGGTAAAATCAGTTGCAATAAAACATTATGTCGTGTATAATTAAAATGTAAATTTGTGAAAGGATTATACACTAATAGTGTTGTAAATTTATTATGAACTTTAAAGAAATCGGTAATAATGGACTCGTTGAAGGATTTGCAGTTATAAAACAATGTGAAAAGAAAATGGCAAAAAACGGAAATTTTTATCTTGACCTTGTCCTGTCAGATAAAGATGGTGAAATTTTTGCAAAATTATGGGACTATAACGAAGCATCCCACGGACAATATGATACAGATAATTTCATAAAGGTGAGAGGTACAATATCACAATATAACGGACACGACCAATTAAGAATTGAAAGAATTCGTCCTGTGATTGAAAGTGATAATGTTGATGTTTCTGATTATGTGAAATCAGCTGATTATTCAGGGGATGAGATGTATAACCATCTTTTATCACTCATTAATGCTTTTAATGACGAAGATTTGAAAAAAGTAGTATCATATCTTTTAGAAGAGAACAAGAATAAAATTCTTTATTTTCCTGCAGCATTCCGACTTCATCACGCAATTCGTTGTGGCCTTTTAATGCATACAGCATCAATTGTAAAACTTTGCGAAAGCGTTTGTAAGGTTTATCCGTTTGTAAATCGAGAATTATTGCTTTCAGGAGCAATTCTACACGATATTGCAAAAACAGTAGAATTTGATGTTAAGGATACAGGGATTGCATCGGGATACACGGTTGAAGGGAATCTTTTAGGACACCTTGTGATGGGCGCTATGATGGTAAAAGAGGCTGGACAAAAGCTTAATATCGACAGTGAAAAATCAATGCTATTACAACATATGATTTTGTCTCACCACGGTGAGCCTGAATTCGGTGCTGCTGTAAGACCATTATTTCTTGAAGCAGAACTTCTTTCACAGCTTGACTTAATGGATGCCCGTGTATATGAAATTATGGACGCAGTAAATGGAGTAGAAAAAGGTGAGTTTACAAATCGTCTTTGGGCACTTGAAGATAGAAAATTTTATAAATACAACGACGAAACATTAAAAGTTGATTTATTTTGATGATAAGGCGGGGTCTTGACCCCGCTATTTTTATATATAATTCTGTATATGGCATCCTATTCACAAATTATTTACAAATATTCCCTTGACATTTTTTACAAAAGAATGTATATTATTTAATGTAGTTAGCACTCTAATGATGTGAGTGCTAAAACGAATAAAAGAGGTGACAAAATGCAGCTCAGCGAGAGAAAAGAAAAAATCCTTGCAGCCATTGTTGAATGGTATATTGCAACGGGCGAACCTGTTGGTTCTAAAACCTTGCTTGAGTATATACGCATTCCTGTGTCATCTGCCACTATTCGTAATGAAATGGCTGAGCTTTCAAGATTAGGATTCATTGAACAGCCTCATACATCAGCAGGTCGAATTCCTTCACAAGTTGGTTATCGCTACTATGTTGATAAACTTATGAACAGGTATGAATTGCCGGTTAATGAAAAACGACTTATTGAAGCCCGTCTTTCTGATGCAGGTGGTGAACCACAACAGATTCTTGAACAAGCTGGTCAGGTTTTAGCAGAAATTACAAATTGTGCTGTTATTTCTACTACACCAACTGACGAAAATGCAGTTATCCGTCGTGTTGAATTAGTTCCTCTTGGCACTCATACAGCTATGATGGTTATGCTTTCATCTTCAGGAATTTTAAAAAGTCGTGTCTGTAGAACTGATAGCGAAATGAATCTTGAACTTATTGAAACATTTTACAATATTGTTTCAAAGCATTTTATCGGAAAGTCCGCAAGTGAAGTAAGTATAGCACTTATACAGACTCTTGCATTGTCATTAGGAAGTAAGTCACTTGCGATTTCACCATTACTTGTTGCTCTTTCTGATTTGGCACAACTTACGGAGCAAACACAATTGCTTTTGCAGGGCCAGTCGAATTTGCTTAATTATACTGATTATCCTAATGCATATGAATTAATGGAGTTTTTAAGACGTGGTGAGCCTTTGACAAATCTCTTTGCAGGTCATAAGGCAGAAAATAACACCAATGTTCTTATTGGTAAAGAGAATTTTTACCGTGAGCTTCAGGACTCAAGTCTTATTTACTCTCATTATGCAGTTGGTGGTAAAGATAGTGGTGCTTTAGGACTTATCGGTCCGACACGAATTGATTATGCAAGACTTATTCCTAGTCTTAAATATTTAACAGAAATTGTGGGCAAGATTATGTCCGATACATTGGAGGATTAAAATGGCAAAAGATAAGAAAAAGACTGCTGAAGAAACGGTTGAAGAGGTAGTTGAAAAAGCAGAGCCAACAGCTGAAGAAAAATTGACTGCTGAGCTTAACGAAACAAAGGATAAGCTTTTGAGAGTTATGGCTGAGTATGATAATTTCCGTAAGCGTTCACAAAAAGAGAGGGAAATGGCTTATGGTGATACAAAAGCAAGTACAATCGGTGAATTTTTACCGGTGTATGATAACTTTATGAGAGCAATGAGTGCTGAGGCAACTGACCTTAATTCATTCAAAAAAGGCATTGAAATGATTTTTATTCAATATGGTGAAACATTTAAAAAACTTGGTGTTGAATCATTTGGTGAAAAAGGTGAAACATTTGACCCTAATATTCATAACGCAGTAATGCATGATGAAGATGAGAATCTTCCTGAAAACAGTATTTCAGATGTGTTTTCAACAGGTTATAAATTGGGCGACAGAATTATCCGTCCGGCAATAGTTAAGGTAGTAAACTGAGAAATCAGTAAATAATATAGTATATATCCACATAGGAGGAATAAATTTATGGCAAAAGTAATTGGTATTGACTTAGGTACAACTAACTCATGTGTAGCAGTAATTGAAGGTGGCGAACCTGTTGTTATTGCTAACGCAGAAGGTGCTCGTACAACTCCATCAGTTGTTGCGTTTTCAAAAACAGGTGAAAGAATGGTTGGTCAGGTAGCAAAAAGACAGGCTATCACAAACCCTGACAGAACAATCGCATCTATCAAGAGACATATGGGTAGCGATTATAAAGTTAACATTGATGGTAAGGATTATACTCCACAAGAAATTTCTGCAATGACACTTCAGAAGCTCAAGGCTGATGCTGAAGCTTATCTTGGTGCACCTGTAACTGAAGCAGTTATTACTGTTCCTGCATATTTCACAGACTCACAGCGTCAGGCTACAAAGGATGCAGGTAAAATCGCAGGTCTTGAAGTAAAGAGAATCATCAACGAACCAACAGCAGCAGCTCTTGCTTACGGTATTGATAAAGAAGATGACCAGAAGGTTATGGTATATGACCTTGGTGGTGGTACATTCGACGTTTCAATTATTGAAATGGGCGATGGTATTCAGGAAGTTCTTGCAACAGCAGGTAACAACCGCCTTGGTGGTGACGATTTTGACCAGAAGATTATCGACTGGCTTACTGATGAATTCAAGAAAGAACAGGGCGTTGACCTTCGCAACGATAAAATGGCTATGCAGCGTCTTAAAGAAGCAGCAGAAAAAGCAAAGATTGAACTTTCAGGTGTAACAACATCTCAAATCAGTCTTCCATTTATTACTGCTGATGCAACAGGACCTAAGCATCTTGAAACAACTCTTACAAGAGCAAAATTCAATGAAATGACAGCAGACCTTGTTGAAGCTACAATGGGACCTGTTCGTCAGGCACTTGCTGACTCAGGACTTCAGCCATCACAGCTTAACAAAATTCTTATGGTTGGTGGTTCATCAAGAATTCCTGCAGTTCAGGATGCTGTTAAGAAATTTACAGGTAAAGAACCATTTAAGGGCATTAACCCTGACGAATGTGTTGCAGTTGGTGCAGCACTTCAGGCAGGTGTTCTTGGTGGTGAAGTTGAAGGACTTCTTCTCCTTGACGTTACTCCACTTTCACTTGGTATTGAAACAATGGGTGGCGTAAGTACAAAGATTATTGAAAGAAATACAACAATTCCTACAAAGAAGAGTCAGATTTTCTCAACAGCAGCTGATAATCAGACATCTGTTGAAGTTCACGTTCTTCAGTGTGAAAGAGAATTTGCAAGAGATAACAAAACTCTTGGTATTTTCCACCTTGATGGAATTCTTCCTGCTCGTCGTGGCGTTCCTCAGATTGAAGTTACATTTGACATTGATGCTAACGGTATTGTAAATGTTTCTGCAAAAGACCTTGGCACAAATAAAGAACAGTCAATTTCAATTACATCTTCAACAAATATGTCTAAGGAAGATATTGAAAAGGCAGTTCAGGATGCTGAAAAGTTTGCTGAAGAAGATAAAAAGCGTAAGGAAGCAGTTGATACAAGAAATGCTGCTGACCAGATGGTATATCAGGTAGAAAAAATCCTCGCTGACGAAGGTGACAAGATTCCTGAAAATGATAAGGCGGATATTCAAACTAAGCTTGATGCTCTTAAGGAAGCACTCAAGGGTGAAGATATTGAAGCAATTAAGTCAAAGCAAGAAGAACTCACACAGAGTTTCTATAAGATTTCAGAGGAACTTTACAAACAGGCTCAGGCTGCTCAAGGTGGCGCAGATGCAGGCACAGGTTACGACCCAAATGCAGGTGCAGCACCAAATTCTGACGGCTACTATGATGCTGATTTCACAGATGTAAACTAATTCTATGAATAAACGGGCAGGCTCATATGAGTCTGTCCGTGAATCCCTATTATTTGGAGATACTTATGGCAGAAAAAAGAGATTATTATGAGGTGCTTGGTGTTGATAAATCAGCGTCCGAAGATGAGATAAAAAAAGCTTATCGTAAGGCTGCAAAAAAATATCACCCTGACCTTAATCCTAATAATAAAGAAGCTGAAGAAAAATTTAAAGAGGCAAACGAGGCTTATGAAATTCTTTCTGATAGCGAGAAAAAAGCAAGATATGACCAATTTGGACACGCGGGTGTTGACCCTAACTATGGTGCGGGACAAGGTGGATACGGCGGTGGCTTTGGTGGAATGGACTTCGACCTTGGTGACATCTTCGGCTCAATCTTTGGCAATGGTTTCGGTGGATTTGGTGGCGGTGGCAGAGCAAATCCTAACGCGCCACAACGTGGTAGTGATACTCAGGCAAGTATTACAATTTCTTTTGAAGAGGCAGCAAAAGGTTGTGCTCGTTCAATAGATACAATGCGAATTGAAACTTGTGACGAGTGCCATGGTAATGGTTGTCAGAATGGTCATTCACCTAAAACATGTCCTGAATGTAATGGTAGAGGACAGGTAACTGTTCAGCAGAGAACACCTTTTGGTGTTATCCAGTCAGCAAAGCCTTGTACACGTTGTAATGGTAAAGGAACAATTATTGATAACCCTTGCAAGAAATGTAATGGTGCAGGTCGAGTTCGTAAAAATGCAAAACTTGACATCAATATTCCGGCAGGTGTTGATGATCGTCAGATTTTGACAGTACGTGGTCAAGGTAACAAAGGTGTTAATGGTGGTCCGGCAGGTGACCTTAATATTGTTGTTAATGTACGCCCACATCCAATTTTCGAGCGTGACGGATATAATGTATGGTGTGATGTGCATCTTACATTTATGCAGGTTGCGTTAGGATGCAAAATTCAGGTGCCGACACTTGATGGTAAAGTAGAGTATTCTGTTCCTGCCGGTACACAACCAGGTGATGTGTTCAAGCTTCGTGGTCGTGGTATTCAAAGCCGTGGCGGTATGGGTAAAGGCGATCAGCTTGTACGAATTATCGTCGATATTCCAAAGAAACTTACTGATAAACAGAGTGAACTTATTAAGCAACTTGCTATGGAATTTGGCGCAGCTGATAACCTTGGTGAAGAAAAAAAAGGTTTCTTCGGTAAGAAAAAGAAATAATTAAACATATTTTAATTGGTGGGGTTTCGACTCCACCAATTTTTTATGACATATTTAGTAAAAATTTCGTGCAAATTGATAATATGTGTAGTATAATGTATTAAAAGTGTATATTTGCAAAAAGGATGGGTAATTATGAAAACCTATGGTACATTTTTTCAAAATGATAAAGATTTACCAATTAAATATGGTGAAATCAATTTAATAAATCCTAAAAGACAGCGTCTTCGTGGCGAGCCTTTATATAAGGGCATTGAGGCTTTTCCTGTTTTTCAAGGTTTCTGCGGTACTGACTTCGAACTTATGAAAATGGGACGAGAGAATAACCTTTCTCACAAATTCCCTGATGGTGAAAATCGTCTTATAAACGGACATGAGGGCGTTGTTTGGGTGCCTTCTGAAAATAGATTTGCGATTGTTCTTATTCGTGGTGGTGACAGTTACGACCCAACGCGTTACACAGAAGATGAAACATACTTTGAATATGGTTGTGACAAAGCAGACGGATTATTCTGTGACAAAAACTATTTCAATCCCGATATGCTTCTTCATCTTCCAAAGGAATATGATTGTTTAGAAAAATTACCTTTGTCGGTAGCAAAAAAACTCTCATTTGCTGACCCATATGCATGTGCTATCTTCCAGCTTGAAAGAATGGAAGACCTTGGTGAGGCACAGAATTTCCGAGTAGAAATGGCAAAGCACAAATGCTCTGAAGCAGAGGCAAGAAAACTCGCTAAAGACAATATTTTCTCAAAAACAGTTGTCTTCGGTCTTGGTATGACAGGACTTTTCATTGCAGACCAGATTAAGAGAAATCATCCTGATGCACAGATTCTTTTTATTGGCAGAAGTGATGAAAACTGCAAAAAGGTTGTATTTTCAAAGGAAATTGCAGGTGCTGATTACCTTTGTACAGCATGTCTTACTGAAGAAGAAACTGCAGAAAAGATTATGGAAAAAATCGGTGGCAGAGCAACAATGTTTGTTGGTACAAGCGGCACAAATATCGAGCACAGAATTGCATTTCAGCATAAAGTCCTTGGATGTAACGGTGTTTATAACAGTTTCTCATTAGGTCCTGTTGTGTCATACGATACAATGCCATTCGGTTTTGAAAATCATCTTATTTTCGCATCAATCAATTTCCGTCAGTCACATATGGAAAAGGCAATTGAAGTTCTTGTTGACTCTCGTTATGATGAGGTTGTTGAGCTTATTGATAAGGAAGAATTCATTAGTGACCCACTCAATGCTTATGAAAACAAAATTTACTGCAAGGGTGCACCGTTAAAAACAGCAGTAATCTGGAACAAAAATTACATTAAAGAGGATGAATAATATGAAAGCAATAGTAATTTCAAATCCCAATGAAATAGAAATAAGAGAAGTACCAATGCCTGAAGTAAAGGAAGGCGAAGCACTTCTTAAGGTTAAATATGTTGGTATCTGTGGAGCCGATGTGGCTTCATTTACAGGTAATCAGCCATTTACTACATACCCAAGAATCCCCGGTCACGAATTTTCAGCAGAAATCGTTACTATACCTGAAAATGACAAAGGACTTAAAGCCGGTGATATCGTTACTTGTAATCCATATTTCAACTGTGGTACTTGTTATAGTTGTGAAAGAGGTTTTGTAAACTGTTGTACAGATAATCAGACAATGGGTGTTCAGCGTGATGGTGCATTCAGTGAATACATTTCAATGCCTGTGGAGAGAATTTATGACGGGAAAAGTCTTTCTGCACAGGAATTAGCACTTATTGAGCCTTTTGCAATTTCACAACACGCAGTTTCCCGCGCAACTATCAAGGAAACTGACAATGTGCTTGTAATCGGTGCAGGTCCAATTGGCCTTTTTGCACTTTTAGCAGCAAAACAGAAGTGCAATAAAATCGTAGTTGTTGATATTCTTGACAACCGTCTCCAATTAGCAAAAGAATATGGTGCAGATGCTGTTGTTAACACAAAAACACAGTCACTTGAAGAATTCACAAAAGAATTCACAAATGGTAACGGCTTTGATGTTTGCATTGAAGCTTGTGGTGCTCCTGAAACATTTTTAGGTTGTATAGATAACGCTGCTTTTGCTGCTAATATCATTCTTATCGGTAACGGTAAGCGTGAAACTAACTTTGTTCATTCAATTATCCTTAAAAAGGAACTTAATATTCATGGTAGTCGTAATGCACTCAAAGATGACTTTATCGACTTGATTGATATCGTTGCAAACAAAAAAGCCGACCCTATGAAAATGGTCAGTGATATTTATGATATGGAAAATGCACTTGATGCATTCAAAGCACTCGCTAATAATGATGGTACACTTGCAAAACTTCTTATTAAAATAGGTGACTAAAATGAAAGAAACAGTAATTCAATTTGGTGAAGGTAATTTCCTTCGTGGATTTTTCGACTATTTTCTTCATAAAATGAATGAAAAAGGTCTTTATGACGGAAAAGCAGTTGTTGTTCAACCAATTCCAATGGGTAGAGTAGCAGACCTTAATGGACAGGACTGTAAATATAACCTTTATTTAAGAGGTATTAAAGATGGTGAAATCGTAAAGGAGCATACATACATCCAGTCAATTTCAAGATGTGTTGACCCATATAAAAACTTTCAGGATTATATGGCATTGGCTGATAATCCTGATTTCCGTTTTATTGTTTCAAATACAACAGAAGCAGGCATTGAGTTTGTTGACACTTGTAAATTCGATGATAAACCGGCATTATCATTTCCGGGAAAACTCACACAGCTTCTTTACAGAAGATATATAAATGGCTTGAATGGTTTCATTATCCTTTCTTGTGAGCTTATTGATAACAATGGTGCAGAGCTTAAGAAATGCGTTCTTAAATACGCTGGCCTTTGGAATCTTGAAACGGATTTTATCACTTGGATTGAAAATGAAAATCACTTTGTAAATACTCTCGTTGACAGAATTGTTACAGGTTATCCTAATGACGAAACAAAGGATGCTCATCCTGACGACAAATTTCTTGATACAGCAGAAATTTTCCACCTTTGGGTTATAGAAGGTGACTTTGAAAACGAATTCCCACTTAAAAAAGCTGGATTTAATGTTGTGTGGACAGATGATGCAAAGCCATATAAGAAAATCAAGGTAAGAATTCTCAATGGTGCCCATACATCTCTTGTTGCAGGGGCACTCCTTTCAGGTATCGAAACAGTTGGTGAAGCAATGAATGACGAAGTAGCTTCTGCATTCTTAAGTAGAAACATGAAAGAGGAAATTTTACCGACAATCGGTGAAAATAAAGAGAGTATTGCTTTTGCAAGTGCTGTATTTGACCGTTTCAGAAATCCTTTCATAGCACATAAATGGCGTTCAATTGCACTCAATTCTGTAAGCAAATTTTCTGTCCGAGTACTTCCTACACTTCTTGAATATAAAGAGAAGAATGGCAAAGCACCAAAGGGACTTACTCTCGCATTGGCAAATCTTATTTATTTCTATAAAAACGACACTCCTGATGATGCAGAAAGTGTTGTTGAAACAATGAAAAATGACAGTATTGTTGATATTCTCAAAAATACTTTATTATGGGCAGCTGACCTTTCAGATTTAACTGAATCAGTTACTGAATATTATAAAAAAATTGACACACTTGGTGCAAAGGAAACAATGAAATGGATACTGTTAGAATAAATGAAAAAGATAATATCTGCGTAAATCTTCAGACAGGGCATAAAATTGCAGTTTGTCATATTGAAAAAGGTGCAGATATTATAAAATATGGTTATCCCATAGGCTTCGCAACTGAAGATATAAAAGAGGGCGATAGTGTTCACTCTCACAATATGAAAACAAAATTAGGGGATATTCTTTCATATGAATACAACTCTGATTATACTGAACTCGAACCAATTGAGCCTTTTACAATCAATGCTTATGTACGTGAAAATGGTGATATAGGTATTCGAAATGATATATGGATTGTGCCAACTGTTGGTTGTGTAAACAGTATTGCGAAGCAGTTAAGTGAAAAAACAGGTACAATTCATTTTTCACACCCTTATGGCTGTAGTCAGTTAGGTGCTGACAATAAAACTACACAGTTAATTCTTCGTGGACTTATAAATCATCCTAATGCAGGTGGTGTCCTTGTTCTCGGTCTTGGTTGCGAAAATAATAATATCACTGAAATGCAAAAAGTATTAGGAACCTGGAACGAAAAACGAGTTAAATTCTTGTCCGTTCAGGATTGTGAAAATGAACTTGAACAAGGTACAGTACTTATAAACGAATTAAAAGAAAATGCATCAAATGATACGAGAGAAGAAGTTCCTGTATCAAAGCTTAAAATCGGTCTTAAATGTGGTGGCTCTGATGGCTTTTCAGGCATTACTGCAAATGCTGTCTGCGGATTAGTTACTGATGAAATCTGCTCAATGGGTGGCACTGCAGTGCTCACAGAAGTTCCTGAAATGTTTGGTGCGGAAACTGTCCTTTTTGAAAGATGTGTAAACAAAGAAGTTTTCGATAAAAGTGTTAATCTTATCAATAATTTCAAACAGTATTTCAAGGACCACGGTCAGCCAGTTTCTGAAAATCCATCACCGGGAAATAAAGAGGGTGGAATCACTACCCTTGAAGAGAAATCTCTTGGTTGTGTTCAAAAGGGTGGCACAGCACCGGTTGTTGATGTGCTTGACTATGGTGATACCCTCACAAAATCAGGTCTTAATCTTTTGAATGGTCCTGGTAATGACATTGTTTCAATTACAAATCTTTCAGCAGTTGGTTGTCATCTTGTATTGTTTACAACGGGTAGAGGTACACCACTTGGTGGTGCTGTGCCTACAATTAAAATCGCATCAAATGATAATATTGCATCTAAAAAATCTCATTGGATTGACTATTCTGCATATGGTTTTGATAAAAAAGTAAAAGCTAATGAATTATTAAAATTAATTAAAAATGTTGCAAACGGACAACTCACAAAAAATGAAATTCAGGGTAACCGTGAAATTGCAATATTTAAAGATGGAGTAACATTATGATTATTGATGCTCATGCTCATTTATGGAAAAAACAAAATGGAATTGTGAACGGAAAGCCTGTGTTTGATGTTGGCAGAGGCAGAAGTGACTTCGGTGGTGAAATCAAACAAATGATGCCACCATATATAACGGACGGAGTGAATTCTGTTGAACGCTTTCTTGCAAATATGGATTATGCCTGTGTTTCAGGTGCAGTAATTACTCAGGAATACATTGACGGCAACCAGGATGAATATCTTCTTACTTGTAAAAGTGATAGAATTAAAATCTGTGCTTTGTATGAGGAAAGAACACTTGGTGATATGTCAGACTTTGATGGAATCAAAATCTGCGCAGGTCGTTTAAAAGACAAAAATCTTTTCAATCACCTTGAACCATTCAAGGTTGCAAACAACAACGGAAAGTTTATTTCAATTGACCTGGCTGATGGTGATGAGCAAACCTCTATGATGCAGGAAATAATTGAAATATTCCCAAACCTCAGAATTGCAATCGGTCATTTCGGTATGGTTACAAGGGAAAATTGGCTCGAACAAATCAAACTTGCAAAGAATAAGAATGTATTCATCGAAAGTGGTGGAATAACATGGCTTTTCAACGATGAATTTTATCCATTTTCATCAGCAATTAAAGCCATAAACGAAGCTGCAGATATTGTTGGTTATGATAAACTTATGTGGGGTAGTGACTATCCACGAACAATGACAGCAATCACATATAAAATGAGTTATGATTTTATTGTTAAATCAAATGAAATCAGTGAAGAAAATAAAAGGCTTTTCCTCGGTGAAAACGCAAGAAGTTTTTATGGCTTTGCCAATATTCCAATACCAGAAAAAATAAAAAATATGGTAGAAGACTAAAAAGTTACCCATCGTTTTTTTTCGATGGGTGTCTTGTTATTTAATTTCAAACAATTCACGAAGTTCTTCAAGTGCCTTTGTTTCAATTCGAGAAACATATGAACGAGAAATTCCTAATTTTTGCGCAATTTCCCTTTGTGTTAAAGGTTCTGTATCATATAGACCATATCTCATAATCAGGATTTGCTTTTTTCTGTTGTCTTGTATGTTATCAATATAGTGATATAGTTTTTCTGTTTGCATTTTTAATTCCACATCATCAAAAACTGATTCAGTGCTGAAAATAATATCGCTGAAGGTGAGAGGATTGCCTTCGTTGTCTGTGTCAATCGGCTCATCCATAGAAATTTCCTGCGCATTCTTTTTTCGTATGCGAAAATTCATAAAAATTTCGTTTTCAATACACCTTGAAGCATAGGTAGCAAGTCGTGTTCCTTTTTTGTAATCAAATGTATTAATTGCCTTAATCAAACCTATTGTGCCGATAGAAATTATATCTTCCTGGTCAGAATAATTTGAATAATATTTTTTTATAATATGTGCCACAAGTCGCATATTGTGGTTTACAAGTTTATTCCTTGCATTTATATCGCCATTTTCGTGGAACTTTATTAATTCTTCTTGCTCTTCTTTTGCCGTCAGAGGTTTAGGAAAAGAATTTGTTGACGAAAGGTGAAGCATAAAATAAAGAATATTTGTGGATAAACTTTGCAATAATGAAAGCAACATAAAAAACACCTCGCAGGAATATATGCGAGATATTAAACAAAGTTTGCAAGTCCTTAAAAATTTTTAAAAAAGTTCTTGACAATGTTATTCTTTTATGATATTATAATCAAGCCCAATACGGAGAGATACCGAAGTGGTTATAACGGAACGGTCTTGAAAACCGTCGTACGGCAACGTACCGTGGGTTCGAATCCCACTCTCTCCGCCAGATGCGGGTTGTAAGACGATTACAGCCCGCTTTTAATTTAATAATGGTTAAATCCGTTACACTTGCAGAAGTACTCAAGTTGGTGACGAGGCGCCCCTGCTAAGGGCGTAGGCCGGGAAACCGGTGCGAGAGTTCGAGTCTCTCCTTCTGCGCCAATAAAACCCATACATCATTCGGTGTGTGGGTTTTTTGTTTATTGATGGTTATTGAGACTCGAACGCGATTCGTCCATGTGCGACGGTATGCCGATAGGTAGAGGAGCACGGACATATAAATAGGATTTTACGAAGCAAAGACAAGGCAGAGCCTTGTCGAGTCTCTCCTTCTGCGCCAATAAAACCCATACATCATTAGGTGTGTGGGTTTTATTTTGTTTATTGATGGTTATAGAGACTCGAACGCGATTCGTCCATGTGCGACGGTATGCCGATAGGCAAAGGAGCACGGACATACAAATATGATATTGCGAAGCAAAGACAAGTGTTGTGTATGATTTATGTTAACATAAAAGGTAGTAACCATAAAAAGTTACTACCTTAATTTTTTCTCTTGTTTAGTTCTTAAGACTCTGTAATGGTGCTGGAATTCGTCCGCCACGATTGATAAATTTAGCAGGGGATGCAGTATTTAATTTCATAACAGGACCATAACCTAAAAGTCCGCCGAAATTAAGTGTATCACCGATATTTTTACCAATTGCAGGAATAAGTCTTACTGCAGTCGTCTTTGAATTTACCATACCAATTGCAGCCTCGTCAGCAATAATACCTGAAAGCACTTCTGTAGTTGTGTCACCGGGTACAATAATCATATCAAGACCAACGGAGCAGACACAGGTCATTGCCTCAAGCTTTTCAATGGTGAGTGCACCACTTGTTGCAGCAGCTATCATACCTGCATCTTCAGAAACAGGAATAAATGCACCTGAAAGTCCACCGACATGTGATGAAGCCATAACGCCACCTTTTTTTACAGCGTCATTAAGAAGTGCAAGACAAGCAGTTGTACCGTGAGCACCACATTGTTCAAGTCCCATTTCCTCAAGGATATATGCAACTGAATCGCCGATTGCAGGAGTAGGAGCAAGAGACAAGTCAACAATACCAAATGGTACATCAAGTCTTTTTGAAGCCTCACAGGCAACGAGCTGCCCCATTCTTGTAATCTTAAACGCAGTACGCTTAACCATATCTGCAATTTCTGTTATATTTGCATCAGGAATTTTTGAAATGGCTGAACGGACAACACCGGGACCTGATACACCAACATTGATTACACAGTCAGGCTCACCAACACCATGAAAAGCACCCGCCATAAACGGATTATCCTCAGGAGCATTACAAAAAACAACAAGCTTTGCAGGTCCGATACAACCTTTATTTGCAGTAACCTCTGCTGATTCCTTAATTATCTGACCCATCATTTTTACAGCATCCATATTGATACCTGCCTTTGTTGAGCCGATATTGACTGAAGAACAAATGTGGTCTGTAACACTTAATGCTTCAGGAATACTGCGGATTAATACTTCATCACCTGCAGCAAAGCCTTTCTGAACAAGTGCGGAATAACCACCGATAAAGTTTACACCAACAGTTTGAGCAACTCTTTCAAGTGTTTTTGCATATAAAACAGGGTCACCTTTGCCTGAAGCCAACACCATAGAAATTGGAGTTACTGAAATTCGTTTATTGATAATAGGAATACCGTATTCCTTTTCAATATCTTCACCTGTTTTTACAAGATTTTCTGCCTTGCGGGTCATCTTCTCATAAATTTTATCACAAGTAGATTTTGCATCATCTGTACAGCAATCAAGAAGGGAAATACCCATTGTAATTGTTCTGATATCAAGATTATCATCCTGAATCATATTAATAGTTTCAAGTATATCGTGTGTATTAATCATTTTAACACCTGCTTATATTCTGTGCATAGAATTGAAAATATCTTCGTGCATAACATGGATTGAAAGTGACATTTCCTTGCCGATTTCAGCAACTTTATCTGAAAAATCAGTGAAAGGAACAGTTGCTTTTTCCAAATCTACAAGCATAATCATACAGAACATATCTTGTAAAATTGACTGTGAAACCTCAATAACATTGACGCCGTTTTCAGCACAGACTCCTGAAACTTTGGCGAGAATACCAACCATATCTTTACCTACAACAGTGATAATACCTCTCATTTTCAGTACCTCCAATATTAAATTGACAATATAATAACATAATTAGATAAAAAAGTGAATAACTTTGTTAAAATATCTTGTTAATTTTATTGAAATGATATACTAAGTTGTAGTAAAATATTTACAGAAATAGGGAGGTGGTCTGTTATGTACAGAAATATTGTTGATTTACATGTTCATACTGATAATTCGTTTGATGGAAATCATTCTGCAACATTTTTCTGTGAAAAAGCAGAAATGATGGATTTAAGGGCAGTCGCATTTACTGACCATTGTGAAGTTGACCAGTTTCGTGATGACCCAACTTATGAAAAGCGTATTTTTCAAGGTTTTTTTGAAATTTCTAAAGTCCGTTCTGCATTTAATGGTAAGTTATTAGTCCTTAATGGAATTGAATTAGGACAACCGGCTTATGATGTTGAAATGGCTGATAAGATATTGAACTTACACGATTATGATCAGGTTTTAGGTTCTGTTCATAACCTTCGAGGAAAAGAAGATTTTTATTTTATGGAAAATCTAACATTAGAAGAGGCTGAAAAACTGCTCAATGAATATTTTGATGAAATAATTGAAATGCTTAACTGGGGTAATTTTGATGTTCTTGCACATCTTACTTATCCTTTAAGATATTTTTATTCAAAATCGAATTTGGATATTAACATTAATAAGTTTAAAGATAAAATAGATGAAATACTTATACTTACTGCAAAATTAGACAAAGCGCTTGAAATTAACACAGCTGCACTTCGTCAACCACTTAATAAGCTTTCACCAGAGGTTGATATCATAAAAAGATTTAGAGAACTTGGCGGAAAATATGTTACAGTAGGTTCTGATGCTCATTATGCCGAGCATCTTGCAGCTGATATTGACGCTGCATACTCTGCTGCCTTAGAAGCAGGATTTGATAGTATAACATTTTTTCAGAAGCGAACTCCTTTAGAAATGAAAATTGAGATAGAGGGCTGATTATGAAGGTTAAAGTTGCTGCAAAAATTAATTTGATGCTTGATATTCTGAAAAAACTTGACAACGGTTATCATTCACTTTTTATGATAATGCAGTCAGTTGACTTGTACGACACCATAACAGTTGATAAGAATAATAAAGGTAAAATTATTATTAATTGTGACACAGAAGGTGTTCCTTGTAATGAAAAGAATATTGCTTACAAGTGCGCTGTTGCTTTTTTTGATTCGCTTGCAATAATTGACAGAGGAATTACAATTGGAATCGAAAAGACAATTCCTATGGCAGCAGGAACAGCAGGTGGAAGTGCAGACGGTGCTGGTGTCCTTTACTGTCTTAATAAAATTTATAATACAAACTTGTCACAAAAGGAACTTTGTGAAATTGGTGCAAAAGTTGGATCAGATATTTCATTCAGTTTGGTTGGTGGTACAGCTATTGCACTTGGTACAGGCACGATAATCGCACCTGTAAAGGATTTATCGCAATGCTATATTGTTCTTTGTAAGCCTGATCAGGATGTTTCAACTCCTGAGGCTTATGCACAGTTTGATTCACTTAGTCGTGTCCGTCATCTTGACATAATTTCAATGATAGATGCTGTTACTAATGGTAATTATGATAAAATCTGTTCTTTATGTGGTAATGTTTTTGAACAGGCAGTTGAAGTGCCAAAACGTCCACACATTAAGGGTATAATGAGAAAATCAGGTGCTGATGCCTGTGTAATGAGTGGTAGCGGTCCAACAGTTTACGGTATTTTCAGTGATAAAGAAAAGGCGAAGGATGCATTTAATAAGTTATCAAAGAAATATGATAATGTTTATCTATGCAGGCCTGCTAAACAAGGTGTTGTAGAGTTGTAATTATAGAGGGTGGATTATTATGAAAGATTATGATGTGTTTATAGTAGGTGCATCAACAACAGGCTGTTGGTTTGCATATAAAATGGCTGAACAGGGTTTCAAAGTCCTTGTAATTGAAAAAAATTGCCCTGATGATGTTTCAAGAGAATATGATGTTTTCCATATGGGTAAATCCGATATGGAAAAGTTTGACCTTTTTATTCCTGAAGAAGGTACCCCGTTACGCGAATTCTGTTTCAGCCATTCCACAATGATTTCACCTTATGGAAATTATCCAAAGGCTTGTGCAGAAGCACCTATGATTGGGTTGCATAAACACGATTACATAATGGCAATGGCTGAAAGAGCAAAAAATGCTGGTGCAGAAATCATTTATGGTGCATCATTTACTGATTTAATTAAAGATGATAATAATAGAATTATTGGTGCAAAATACAAGACTGAAGATGGTGAGCGTGAAGCCTATGCACGAATTGTTGCCGATTGTTCAGGTATTCCTGCAGTAGCGCGTACAAAGCTTCATGACACATCTGTTGTTGGTAATTTTAAACTTACAAATAAAGATATTCTTTATGTTGTTCTTTATTATGCTGAGTATCTTAAAAATGATTTTAATCCGAGAGATTTAGATGGATTCTTTATGCAGTACAAGTCTTGGTCTGCACCGTCTGATAATCCGAATGGTGCAATTCTCGGCATTGGTGCATTTTATGGCTATGCTTATGCTGAAGAAGTTTTTAAAGAAGATTTTATGAAAAATGTCAGCTTCCCTGAATATAAGGTTGAACGAATTGAAAAGGGTATGACTCCATACCATATTTCAGTTTATTCGCTTGTCGATGACGGATTTATAGTCCTTGGTGATGCTGCTTGTCACACAAAGCCTACTTGTGGCGAAGGCTGTACATCATCACTTGTAGCAGGTGAAATCGCAGTTGAAGTTATTTCCAATCTCTTAAAATCGGATAAATTCCTTACAAAAGAGAGGATGTGGAGTATTAACAAGCGTTATATGACTGTACAGGGTAAGGATTTTGATTCAATGCGACCACTTCTTATGGGAATTATCTCAATGGATTATGACGAGGCAGAGTACCTTTTCAAGAATGATATTATGTTCAGTGAAAAAATTCTTGGCGGTATGGATACTGGTCTCGCACTTGATTTGAATGATATTACAGATATAGTTAAGGGTATCGTCAATGGCGTTGCAAAGAAAAATCTTAAGCCATCTACTATTGCAAAACTCGTAAAAGGTCTTTTGTATAGCACACAGGTCAGTATGTTGTATGACCAATATCCTGCAAATTTTGAGGATTTCCAAGAATGGAAAGATAAAGCAGATAAACTTTGGGCAGAAATCGGCTCAATTGCAGAAAATACTTGCGACCCAGAAATTCTTAAGAAATTAGGATTTGAATAATTATGAAAAATCCTCCCTATAAAGAGGGAGTCAAAATGAAATCATTATATTTATTGCCGTTATTTTCCTTGATTTTACTTATTTAATATTCTATAATTATTCTAACAAAACATCAAGCACAAAGCACTTACATTTGTTCCAATGAATGCAACACTTTTTTATGAACATCCAAGAAACCTTAACAAATTCTTTAATTTTGACGGAGGGGAAATTAAATTTCCTTCCGTTTTTATTATTGTTTGTTACTGTTTATATATTCGAATAACCTTGTACAACCAAGTAAAACATCATCATATGTTGTTTTGAAATCTCTCGTGTACCAAGGATCTGCAACATCGCGGTCTTGATTTGCAAAACATAATAATTTATGTATCTTGTTATCCTTGTCATAACCAATAATTCGGTTGATATTTCTCATATTTGCACTGTCCATTCCGATTATGAAATCAAAATTTTCATAGTCGGTTTTTTTTAATTGTATAGCTTGTCTTTTTGTGTAGGGAATCCTCATTTCATCAAGAATTTTCTTTGTTCCCCAGTGGGTGTCACTGCCGATTTCCTATGTGCTTGTGGCACTTGAACAAATCACAAAATCGTTTTCCATTCCATTCTTTTTTACAATGTGCTTCATCACAAATTCTGCCATAGTGCTTCGGCAAATGTTTCCGTGACAAACAAACATAATTTTAATCATAATATCACCAAAAGAATTTTATCACACACATAAACCCTTGTCAAAATGCAAATTATAATTTGTCTGGATAATCAATTTGATAAGTCATTTTTAGCAAAGTGATCACGTAATGGTAGGATTCCACGCCTGAATTGTCATTCTAATGGTTGTAAAGAATCTTAAGTATATTTTTGCACTCCGTATCATATTAATATATGAGAAACGGAGGGTTTGTTTTGAATGATTTAGTTGACAGAAGAGCATTGATGTTAGGGGAGTATATAGTAGAAAATAATTCGACAGTTAGAGCAACAGCAAAAGTGTTTGGTGTAAGTAAAAGCACTGTACATATGGATGTTTCAAAACGACTTTCAAAAGTAAATCCGAGTCTTTATAAAGAGGTAAGAAAAGTCCTTGACATCAATAAAGAGGAGCGTCATATCCGTGGCGGAATGGCAACAAAGGAAAAATATATGGCTAAAAAATAATTTATATTCATAATTTTGTAATAAATCACTTGAAATTTCACTATATTCGTGTATAATATTATCTGTTAAATTAGGATATTATCACTTGAAAGGTGGACAATATAGTGGCAGACGAAAAAAATCTCTTTGTTGACCTTGAGCATCAGGTAATGGAGCTCTGGGACAGAGAAAAGTTTTATGAAAAGCTTGTAGAAAAAAATAAGGGCAAAAAAATGTTCCGTTTCCTTGACGGTCCTATTACTGCTAACAACCCAATGGGTATCCATCACGCTTGGGGTAGAAGTACAAAAGATACTTTTATTCGTTACAAGTCAATGAGAGGATACGATTGCCGTCGTCAGAACGGTTTCGACTCACAGGGACTTTGGGTTGAAGTTGAAGTTGAAAAACAGCTCGGTTTTAAAACAAAGAAGGATATTGAAAATTACGGTATGGACAAGTTTACACGTCAGTGTGTTGACCGAGTTAAGCATTTCTCAGGTATAATCACAGAGCAGTCAAAGAGACTTGGTATGTGGATGGATTGGGATAACTCATACTATACAAATACAGACCTTAACATTCAGGGTATCTGGCATTTCTTAAAGGAATGTGACAACCATGGTTGGATTCAGCGTGAATACAAACCAATGCCTTGGTGTCCTCGTTGTGGTACATCACTTTCTGAACACGAAATGACAGGTTCATATAAGATGATGACTCATAATTCAGTTTTCTTCAAACTTCCAATTGAAGAACTTGATTCAAAAATTCTTGTTTGGACAACTACTCCTTGGACTCTTTCTTCAAACGTTGCACTTGCAGTTAATCCTGATATTGATTACGTTGAAGTTAAAATCAAGAGTGATGAACAGACATTGATTCTTGCGAAAAATGCTATAAAATACCTTGGTGACGATAAAGTTGAAGTTATTCGTGCACTCAAGGGTGAAGAACTTGTTGGTCTTCATTATGAAACTTGTTTTGCTGATTTAGAGGCACAGCAGGGCTTTGAACATAAAATCGTTGCTTGGGAAGATGTTGCAGCTGACGAAGGTACAGGTGTTGTTCATATTGCTCCAGGTTGCGGTATTGAAGACTTTGAACTTGGCGAAAGACTTGGTCTTCCAAAGGTTATGCCTATCGACGATATGGGTATTTATCTTGAAGGTTTCGGCTTTATGACAGGTAAAGATAGCCATACAATAGCTGATGAAGTTTTTGAAAAACTTGATGAACAGAATAAACTTTATAAAGTTGAACCACATGAACATAGCTATCCGGTTTGCTGGAGATGTAAGAGTGAAATCGTTTTCCGCCTTGTTCCTGCTTGGTATATCAAGACAAGTGAAATTAAGCCTAAACTTATTGAATGTGCTAACTCAGTCAAATGGGAACCTGCTTCAAACGGTAAGCGTATGA
This sequence comes from Candidatus Fimenecus sp., assembly GCA_045531435.1. Taxonomy (GTDB): domain Bacteria; phylum Bacillota; class Clostridia; order Oscillospirales; family Acutalibacteraceae; genus Fimenecus. Next base: position 53,729 of record JAZSDZ010000146.1, on the reverse strand, counting down.
ATGACTGGCTCACAAACATGGGTGACTGGAATATTTCACGTAAACGTTACTATGGTATGCCACTTCCTTTCTATCCTTGTGATTGTGGTCACATTTCTGTTATCGGCTCAAAGGCTGAACTTCGTGAAAAGGCTGTTGACCCAGCACAGGTTGATGCTCTTCCTGAACTTCACAGACCTTGGGTTGATGAAGTTAAGATTAAGTGTCCTCATTGTGGTAAAGAAGTTTCTCGTGTTCCTGATATTGGTGATGTTTGGCTTGATGCTGGTATCGTTCCATTCTCAACACTTGGATACTTTACAGACCGTGAAGCATGGGAAAAGAACTTTCCTGCAGAATGGGTTACAGAAATGCACGAGCAGGTTAGACTCTGGTTCTATTCAATGCTCTTTATGAGTACTGTTCTTGTTGGTAAAGCACCTTATGAAAGAGTTGTTACTAATGGTATGGTTGTTGCTGAAGACGGCTCTAAGTTCTCAAAGACTGGCTTTATGATTAAGTTTGATGAGGCTGCTGAAAAAATTGGTGCTGATACTGTTCGTTACCTCTATGGTAGTGCACCAAACACAAATGATGTTCGTTTCGGTTATAACCTTGGTGATGAAGCAAGAAGAAAGATGCTTGGTTTCTGGAACATCTATACATTCTTCGACACATATGCACAGCTTGATAAACCAAACTTTGCTGATTATAAGGTTGATTTCTCTAAACTCACTCCAATGGATAAATGGCTTGTTGTAAGAACTAACGAATATCTTAAGAAGGCAACTGTTTCTATGGATGAATATAAATCATCTGCTCTCATTAAGGATTTTGAAGTTTTTGTTGACGATATTTCTAACTGGTATATCAGAGCAAACCGTCGTCGTTTCTGGAAGACAGAAGACCATGATGACAAGATGATTGCTTACTGGACACTCTTTAATGCACTTAAGGTCTGTGTTCAGACAATGGCACCGGTTATTCCATTTATGACAGATTATATTTGGCAGAATCTTATCAGAAAGTGCGACTCAACTGTTGCTGAATCTGTTCACCTCAGTGACTGGCCAACAGAAATTGAAGGCGTTACTGATGATGGAATTATTGAACAGACTGCACTTGTTCGTGATGTAATTGCTACCGCAATGAGACTTCGTAACGAACAACAAATTAAGGTTCGTCAGCCACTTGCAAAACTTTTTGTATGCTGCGATAAAGAAACTGCTGATAAAATTAAGACTTTTGAGAAAAATATTCTTGATGAGCTTAACATTAAAAATGTAGAATATATTGATGACATCAATATTCTTAATGACCAGTTCCTTACCGTTAACTTTAAGGTCGCAGGTGCTGTTCTTAAGCAGAATGTTAATAAGGTGAAGCAGACTCTTGAAGGTCTTTCAGTTGATGAAATGAAAGCACTTACAGCTGCAGTTGTTGCTGGCGGTGAAGTTGAAGTTCCGGGTTGGGATGAAAAATATGATTCTTCAATCTTTGCTGTTCAGTCAAAGACAAAAGACGGTGTTGTTTCAGCTGAATTTACTCAGGGTGCAGTTGTTGCTCTTGATATCGTACTTACTGATGAACTCCTTAAAGAAGGCGTAGTACGTGATATTATTCGTCAGTGTCAGGTTGCTCGTAAGGATGCAGGATATCAGGTTGAACAGAGAATCAAGGCTGCAATTACAGTTGATGATGAGTTCGTTGTAAATGCACTTACTGAAAAACTTGATTACATTGCAGGTGAACTTCTTGCTGATTCTATCGTTATCAATGAAACGATGGATGCAGATTATTCTAGCGAGTTTACTGTAAATGAAAAGAAAATCACGGTTTCAGTTGTTAAAGGAGAATAAAAGATGTTTCAGGTTACAAAAGATATGAATATCGGTGAAATTCTTGATAATGCAAGAGAAACTGTTCCATTCTTTTTAAGTCTTGGAATGCATTGTCTTGGTTGTCCTTCTGCACGAGGTGAAACTGTTGAACAGGCTTGTATGGTTCATGGTGTTGACCCTGACGAGTTTGTTGATGGTATTAACCAGTTTCTTAAGGAAAATGCCGAAAAATAATTAACTAAAAAATCCTCCTATATACAATAGGGGGATTTTTAAAAAGCGTGGTGATAAGTATGAAACTTGATAACAGACTAACGGCAATTGCCGATTTGGTAAGAAAAGATAAAGTTTTTGCTGATATTGGCACTGACCATGCATATTTACCTGTTTATTTAGTTGAAAAAGGAATAATTCAAAAGGGGATTGCTGCCGATTTGCGTGTTGGCCCCCTTGAAAATGCAAGAGATGCTGTTGTTTCATACGGATATTCAGAGCAAATTGAATTAAGACTATCTGATGGCCTTGATAATTTCAAGGAAAATGAAGTAGAAGAAATTGCGGTTGCTGGTATGGGTGGACTTTTAATTTCTTCATTTGTAGAACGAACAGAGTGGCTTAAGAATGAGAATGTTCATCTTATTTTACAGCCAATGACACACGTTGAAGAACTGCGAAAAACACTTTTTGATAATGGTTTTGTTATCGATAAAGAAGTTGTTGCAGAAGATGGTGACAAATTATATATAATTCTCAGTGTGTATTATTATTCTGGTCATACTGCTTATTCTGGCCTTGATTTGATTGTTGGCAAATTACCACATAATAATGACAATCTTTCAAAAAAATATCTTGCAAAACTTCATTATAAATACAACAAAAAGCTTGAAGCTCTTATAAGTGCAGACAAAGAATGTACTGAACTTGAAAAATTGGTAGGTGAGTTGAAACAATGGCAACAGTAAAGGATATATATAACTACATAGATTCTATTGCTCCATTTAATACCCAGGAAGAATGGGATAATTCCGGACTTCTTGTTGGTGATGAAAATAAAAACGTAAATATAATCACTTTTGCGCTTGATATAACATCTGATGTTGTAAATCAGGCAATAAATAGCAATAGTGATTTGATAATTACTCATCATCCTATTATTTTTAAGCCGGTATTAAGTGTTTTAAGTGATAGTTTAATATATAAACTCATCGAGAATGGTATCAGCATCATTTCAGTTCATACCAACTATGATAAGGCTATTGATGGCGTAAACGATATTCTTTGCAAATCCATCAATTCATCTAAATATGAAAAAGTTGATGGCACTTGCCTTAATATTGCATATTTTGAAAGTGGCATTTTAGCTGAAGATTTTGCTTTGTATTTAAGAGGTAAATTGGGTGGAGTTGTGAGATATAATTCCATTGATAAAAAAATAAGTAAAATTGCAGTTTGCAGTGGCTCTGGCAGTGACTATCTTGAAATTGCAAAAGAGTTAAATTGTGATGCTATGCTTACTGGTGATGCTTCGCATCATGCTTTCCTTGATGCAAACGAAATGAATATAGGTTTGTTTGCTTGTGGTCATTTTGAGACAGAGAATATTGCAATTAAACCACTTGCAGATAAGATTTCAAATGAATTTTTTGTGGAATGTTTGTTAGCTGAACAAAATACGCCAATAATTACTATATAAGAGGATTTTATGGCATTAGACGGAATTACTTTAGGTTTAATCAAAAACGAGCTTAAAGAGTATCTCATAGGCTCTAAAATTGATAAGATACATCAACCATCTAAAAATGAGTTGGTGTTTATTATGCGTACCCGAAATGGTGCATATAGGTTGTATTTTTCTTGTGACGGACAGAGTCCACGAGTGCATATGAGTCGATATAACCTTGAAAATCCTAAAGTTCCACCAATGCTTTGTATGTTACTCCGTAAAAGGCTTGTCGGAGCTTTATTAACTGAAATTAAACAGATTAAAAATGACCGAATTCTTATATTTGAATTTAGTGGAACTACAGAAATAGGAGACAAAACAACATATTATCTGGTATGTGAAATAATGGGACAGCGTAGTAACATTATTCTTTGTGATGAAAACAATAGAATAATTGATGCTGTTAAAAGAGTTGATGAAGAAAAGTCCTCTGTAAGAGAAATTTTACCCGGATTGCGATATGAATTACCACCACTACAAGATAAAAACGATATTCTTGTTGATGATATTTCTGACATAGTAAGCAAGATCTTGTCACATAATGAAAAAATGCTTTCTAAAGCAATTCTTGATGTTATTGAAGGTTTTTCTCCGATTGTTGGTAGGGAAATTGCATACAGAACAATTTATGGTGATAAACAAGTTGGATTACTTTCAGAAATTGAAATAGATAGATTAGAAAATGAATTAAAAATTATTAAATATGAAATTTTAAATAATAAATTATTTTTTATTTTCAGTAATCAGGATGGATTACCTTACGAATTTTCATTTACTAACGTTCGTCAATATGGTACGACGTTTGTAAAAAAAGAGTATGAATCCATTTCTGAATTGCTTGACGATTACTATTTCGAAAAGGATAAAATCAATAGAATTAAGCGAAAAGCATCTGATTTATTCAAAATTTTAAATAGTGCTGTAGAGAGAACTTCAAGAAAAATAAATAATCGTCGTGTTGAACTCCAGAAAAGTGAAAAGCGTGAAAAAATCCGAATTTACGCAGAACTTATTACAGCAAATCAATACAGACTAACTGAAAAAGCTTCAGTTTATAAACTTGAAAATTATTATGATAATAATAAAATTATTGAAATTCCTGTTAATCCCGCATTAAGTCCTTTGCAGAATGCTCAAAAGTATTTTAAAGAATATAAAAAGGCAGTTAATGCAGAAAAACTTCTTCATAATCTTATCGATGAAGGTGAACAGGAATTAATATATCTTGATACTGTACTTGATAATCTTTCACGTGCGGATTCTGAAAGAGAAATCAGTGAAATACGTGAAGAGCTGGAGCAGGGTGGATATATTAAACGAAAAAAATATAATAAACAAAAAAAAGAAAAACTATTACCTCCACTTGAATTTAAATCAAGTGATGGCTTCAGAATACTTGTTGGTAGAAATAATATTCAGAACGATATTCTCACATTAAAAACAGCAATGAATTATGATGTGTGGTTGCATGTACAAAAATTTGCAGGCTCACATACTGTAATTGTTGCCGATAAAAAGGAAATTACAGAAACTGCGATTTATGAGGCAGCTTGTATTGCTGCATATCATAGCAAAGCAAAGGATTCATCTTCTGTTGCAGTTGATTATACAATTATTAAAAATGTAAAAAAACCAACTGGAGCTAAACCTGGTAAGGTAATTTATAACACATATAATACAATTTATGTTACACCAGAAAAATCATTTATAGACAAACTTGTAATAGAGTAAATAAATATCCACCCACTTTGTGCAATTGTCAAGTAAAAGTAGACAGTAAAAACCACCAATTATTCAAACCCTTGTTCAATTCTATATTGAACAGGGGTTTTGTAATTAAGTTTGTAAGATAATCTTTCATTATTGAAATAATTAATATAGTTTTCAATAAATGAGGGTATATCTTCGGCATATTTCAAATTAAAGTCTATTCTCATTTCTTCTTTTATCCAACCATTTAAAGATTCAATAATTGGATTATCTGTTGGTGTTCCAGTTCTTGACATAGAGCGCTTGATATTAGTATAATCTTTGTGGGCTTGGTAAAAGCCTTCTGATGAGCAGACACTACCTTGGTCGGTGTGAAGAATGACTGGGTATGTCTGCTCTTTCTTGTTTTCTATAAGTTGTTCTAAACAATGGTAATATGGTAAACTACTGCCTATTTTATTTGTCACAGAACTTGCAATGATTTCATTATTAAATACATCCAATAGATAAGTCCATTCCCATCGAATACCTTTATGTTTAATTCAGGTCATATCTGATACAACAATTTCTAGTGGTTTTGTTGCATTCCAATTGCCCTTAATAATGTTAGAAAATTTAATGTTTTCTTTACCTGCAGTTTTTCTGCCACGCTTGGTTTTAGAACATATACCAGCTAACTTACAGCATTTATGTGCTAAATTATCTGAGAAAAACCAACCAGTTTCGTTACGAATTAACTTTGCAAGATAGTGATAGCCTTTTGTCTTATGCTTTTTATGCTGTTCCAATAGTAATTTCGTAAGTACTATTCTATCTTGCTCATATCTGTTAGGTTTTCCTTTCCGTGCTAACCATTTGTATTATCCTGAACGATTAACCGACATTATTTTACATAAAAATTTAATGCTATATTTATCTCTCAAGGAATATATTACTTCGTATTCACATCTTTTGTAGTAACGAACTCCTTGTTTGCACCAACTCCTTTCACTCGGTATCCTTTTTTTAACCGTTCATTTTCTATTTCTAATTTTGCTAGTTGTAGCCTTAATCGTTCTGTTTCAGTTAATGTTTTACTTGTATGTAGTGCTGCAAAAGGATTTCCTTTTCTGTGCATTTTTGAATCAAATGCAGACTCTCCATATTTGCCATAATCTCTTAACCGATGACAAATCATACTTCTGTCTGCATTATATTCTTTTTCGAGGGTTCTCACAGAAATATGTTCATTTAAGTGTTTACCTATGATTTCCAACTTTTGTTCTTTTGTCCATACTCGTTTCTTCTGTCCTTTTTTCATTTTCATACCTCCACATTATATTTTAGCATAAGAAAAAGGTAGATACATGGTGGTTTTCCATGTGTCTACCTTTATTTTACTATTGCACATGCGGGTGGATGTTTATTTTAATTACATTTCATCGTTTGTGGCTAACATTTCATTGCGACGGAATAAAAGTGACAAGCACCATATACCAGCAAGAGCAACAAGTGTATAAATTATTCTACTGATGATTGCATCTTGGCCACCAAAAATCCAAGCAACAAGGTCAAACTGGAAAAGACCGATTGCTCCCCAGTTGATTGCACCGATTACAACAAGAATTAATGAAATTCTGTCAAGCATTATATTCACTCCTTAATAATAGCATCATTTTATGTGCAATATTATTATGAGTAAATGTAAACTTTTTATGCAAATTTTAAAATTTAATTAATTTTTGCTTTTTCTTTCAAAATTTCAACCCTATCTGTCTTTTCCCACATAACATCACAGTCGGTTCTGCCTACGTGACCATAAGCAGCAAGCTGTTTGTAGATTGGGTTACGAAGTTTAAGGTTGTCAATAATAGCAGCAGGACGAAGGTCGAATACTTCATTAACGATGTCACCAAGTTCTGAATCCTTGAGAACGCCTGTGCCAAATGTGTCAACCATAACTGAAACAGGCTTTGCAACACCGATAGCATATGCCAACTGAATTTCGCATTTTTTTGCAAGACCTGCAGCAACAATATTCTTTGCAACATATCTTGCAGCATAAGCAGCAGAACGGTCAACCTTAGTTGGGTCTTTACCAGAGAAAGCACCGCCACCGTGACGTGAATATCCACCATATGTATCTACAATAATCTTACGACCTGTAAGACCAGAGTCACCCATAGGACCACCGATTACAAAACGTCCTGTTGGATTTACATAAATCTTTGTATCATCGTCAATAAGATTTGCAGGAACAATAGGTTCAATAACATTTTTCTTAATATCTTCGCGAATCTGTGAAAGTTCAACATCAGCACTATGCTGTGATGAAACAACAATTGCATCGATTCTTACAGGATTTCTATCATCGTCGTATTCAACTGTAACCTGTGTTTTACCGTCAGCACGAAGGTAAGGAAGAATACCGTCTTTTCTGACATTTGTAAGTTGAACTGCAAGTTTGTTTGCAAGTGAAATTGGCATTGGCATAAGTTCAGGTGTTTCGTCACAAGCAAAGCCGAACATCATACCCTGGTCACCGGCACCATTAAGATTATAAAAATCATCATTACCTTCTTTAATTTCCATTGAATTGTCAACACCGAGAGCGATGTCAGGTGACTGTTTATCAAGTGCAACGAGTACTGCACAAGTATTACCGTCAAAACCTTTATCACTATGGTCATAACCGATTTCAAGAATAGTTTTTCTTACGATTTCAGGGATGTTTACCTGAGCTTTTGATGAAATTTCACCCATAACGAGAACTTGTCCTGTTGTAACTGTTGTTTCACAAGCAACTCTTGACATAGGGTCTTGTGTGAGCATTTCATCAAGGACAGCGTCAGAAATTTTGTCACAGATTTTATCAGGATGACCTTCTGTTACAGATTCAGATGTGAATAAAAATTTAGCCATATTTTTCTCCTCCAATGTTTATTCTAAAAAGATAAGCACCCATAAGGGTGCTATAGATTAACAACCTTATATCTCGGAAAATCCGCAGGAATTAGCACCTTGCTTAAAAGCAGGTTGCTGGGCTTCACAGGGCCAGACCCTCCACCACTCTGCATAAGGGATATATTTAGTTTAATATATTTTATCACATTATTATATAATGTCAACTACATTGTGTATTTTTTTATAGCTTTTTCTAATATCAAATATATTGGAAAAAATGGAACAATATTGAAAAGCGCCTTGATTGAGTTGAGTGTTGTTGAACCCCATACACCTGCCCAGTAGGTTTCACTGACGAGAGGAAATCCCATAACTTTATAAAAGATTGGAGTAAAAACCATATTTGCAATCCAACCAACGATAATTGCAATGACTATTGTTATAGCAGAAGCAATAATATATGTTTTGAATGTGATTTTGTTTTCTTTAAATACTTTTTTAAATATTTTGATAAATCCCCACATTGATAAAATCATACTGCTACCGAGTATTATATTCATAATTTCACCAATTCCGACAGTTGATGTTCTTGTAAGGTGAATTATGTTTTTTACGACTTCGATTAAAATACCTTGAACAGGACCAAGAATTACACCTGTAAGGATTGCGGGAAAGTCAGATAAATCAACTTTTAAGTGACTGACACCTGGCACAATATTAAGTTCAGGAAAAACCATATAAATAACAATTGCAATAGCAGTCATAAGACCTACAACTGTTAAGTTAAAGATTTTTTGATTTCGTTTGTTTGACATAATAATCTTCCTTTCGTTAATTAGTCGTCAAACAGAAAAACCCTGCTGATTGTAGCAGGGCTAATGTAACAAAATGTTGCATCTTCTTTCATCCGGACTATACCGTCGGTTTAGGAATTACACCTAATCAGCAAAATGCTCGTGGACTTTACCACCGGTGGAGAATTTCACTCCGCCCTGAAGACAACTAATTATTATATTTTATGATTTAATTATATCATTGTGATTTTTATTGTCAATACTGTTTTTCTTTATGTTTAAAAGTAAAATTGCAAAAATCATAAGGATAGGGAAAAATGCACCAAAACCAAGCCCTGTTTTAAGTGTTTCTGCAGAAGAAACATCCTCTGCAAACTGAATTGACATAAAGCTTATAACCCAAGGTCCTAAGGTACATCCTGTATCACCTGAAAGTGCAAGAACACTGTACATTGAGCCACCACCCTTAGGAAATAACTTTGCAGCAAGGCTTAAGTTTGCCGGCCACATAATGCTGACACTGATTCCTGTCAATGCACAGAATAACAATGAAATAACTGAATTATTTATAAAACAAGTTCCTAGATAACACAATGCACAAAGTCCGGCTGAACAGTAAAGTGCTGTTTTAAGATTAACCTTTTCACCAAGGAACCCAAAAATCATTCTGCCTGTTCCCATAAGAACAGCAAAAAGGCAAGGTCCTAATAAATCACCTGTCATTTTTGAAACCTTAAGTCCTGCTTCGGCAAAATATGATGACCATTGTGACATTCCGATTTCAGAAGCACCTGAACAAATCATTATCACAATGCAAAGAACAAATTGCTTTGAAAATAAAAGTTTTAAGAATGGTGTTTTTTCTTCTTCTGTAAGGTTTGGTTCGATTGGTACTGAAATAAAATTTATTGTATTGATAAGTGGAATGATTGCCCATAAAATAGGTGCAATATACCACAAATCGTTGCCGAAAGTTTTAATCATTATTGTTGTAAGAAATACAACAAACATTTGTCCCCAACAGTAGAATGAATGCAATAGACTCATTTCTGCAGTTTTCTTTTCACCAGGAATAGACTCAACAATAGGGCTTATAATTACTTCTGTAATTCCACTACCAATAGCAGAAAGTACTATTGAAATAACAATTCCAAGATAAGCATCTTTTAAAATATTAGGTAAAATGCCAAGACAGGTAAGTCCGACAAATGCAATTGCCTGTGACACAATAGCCAATGGCTTATAACCAATAATATCAACAAATTTTATTGATATTGTATCAATAAAAAGCTGAGTTGCAAAATTTATTGTAATTAAAAGTGCAAGTTTATCAAGGGTAATATTAAATTTATCACTGAAAATAACAAATAACAGGGGAGCAATATTATTGACAATTCCCTGAACAATATAACCTGTATAACAAGCGATTTTAGTACCTGTAAATGTTCTATGTTTCATTTTTATACCCTTGTAACTATAATTTCTAAATTGCCTTTAATTGTAAATGTGCCATAGTTTGCAGGAACAAAAAGGCTGTCACCCCTTTTAATTTCTATTCCGTCAATTATTCCGCTACCGTCAGTAACTAAAACAGACACAAATGATTTTTCGTCAGCAACTCCGTCAAAAAAGTCCTTGACGCTAACTTTTTTAACGTTGAACAAATCACATTCTGTAAGTAACTGTGTTGAATAGTTGTCATATTCAACCAATTTACCCTCTGGTTCTGTTGAACGGGTTGGTGGAACACAGTTTGTAACATCAATTGCCTTTTCAACATGTAATTCTCTTGGTTTTCCGTCAGCACCAACGCGACCATAGTCGTAAACTCTGTATGTAGTATTTGAGTTTTGCTGAATTTCAGCAAGAAGAATACCACTACCAATAGCGTGAAGAGTACCTGCCTCAATAAAGAACAAATCTCCCTTTTTAACCTTAACCTTGTTTACAGTTTCAAGGAATGTGTTATCTGCAATCTTTTCTTTAAACTCTTCACTTGAAATCTCACGATTAAAGCCATAAATAAGTTCTGCACCTTCGTCACAATCAAGAATATACCAGCACTCTGTTTTGCCGTATTCCTTTTCAACTCTCATAGCGTACTCATTGTTAGGATGAACCTGAACAGATAAATCATTTTTAGCATCAATAAGCTTTATGAGAATTGGGAAATACTCGAATTTTTTACCGTTCTTACCTAAAAAGTCAGGGTTAGTTTTAACTACCTCAGTCAAGGTTTTACCTGCGAATTCACCATTCTGAATTGTGTTTTCACCGTCTTTATGGCAGGAAAGCATCCAACCCTCAGCCAACTTTTTAAGGTCAGATTGAAAACCATATTCATCTCGAAGTTTTGTGCCACCCCAAAGATAATCTTTAAAAACAGGATTTAATTTTAAAATATACATAAAAATACTCCTTAAAATTACTTCAAAGTATTTTATCATATTAGCATTTTTATTTCAATAATTGAATGTTAAATATTATTTATGATATAATTGTATTATTAATTTACGGAGAATTGTATATGAAACAAAATATAGTTTTTTATTTTTCTGACCAGCAAAGATATGACACAGTTAATAATGAAATTATGCCTAATCTTATGGATTTGGCTGAAGAAGGAACATTTTTTGAAAATTGTTATACCTGTCAGCCTGTTTGTGGCCCTGCAAGAGCCTGTTTACAGACAGGAGTTTATCCAACGGAATGTGGATGCCATATTAACGGTATTCCATTAAAAGACGAAACAAAATCTCTTGCCGATTATTTTAATGAAAACGGATATGAAACTGCATATTTCGGAAAACTTCATTTAGCTTCAGGTAAAAATGGTGGTAATAACATCAAATGCGAAAATACTGCAATTCCTAAAGAGAGATTATGGGGATATAAGTATTTCCGTGGTGCAGATGTGTTGGAATTTACTTCTCACGGATATGATGGCTATGTTTTTGATGAAAATGGTAATAGAATAGACTTTGAAGGCTATCGTGCTGACAGAATAAATGATTTTGCTATTGAATATATAGAGAATTACAATTCAGACAAACCGTTTTTTATGTTTGTTTCACAGCTTGAGCCTCACCATCAGAATGACCACAATCGATTTGAAGGGCCAAAGGAAAAGCTTGAAAAATATAAGAATTATCAAATACCAGAGGATTTAACTAATTTTAAAGGCAATTATAAAGAGCAATATCCTGATTATTTAGCAGCTATTGAAAGTCTTGATGATAATTTAGGACGACTTATTAACTGCTTAAAAGATAAAGGTATTTATGATAACACGACTATCATTTATACATCTGACCATGGTTGCCATTTCAAGACAAGAAATATGGAGTATAAGCGAAGTTGTCATGACTCATCAATTCATATTCCACTTGTTATAAAAGGAAAAAATATCGAAAAGGGTGTAAGGGATAAGAGAATTGTAAGTCTTGTTGATTTGCCACCTACGATTTTGTCTTTTGCAGACATTAAAATACCTGATTACTATCAAGGTACTGCAATTCAAAATAATAGCGAAAGTAAATGTGCGTTTATACAAATTAGTGAAAGCCAATGTGGCAGAGCAATAAGAACAAAAGATTTTACATACTCCGTTTCGTTACCACTGCCATTATCAAAATATTCAAATATTTATTTTGAGGATTATTTATACGACAATCGTGTTGACAAGGCACAGAAGAATAATCTTATTAAATCAAAGAAATATAAGGAAGATAAAACAAAACTAAAAAATCTTCTTTTAACCGAAATAGAAAGAATAGAAGGCAAAACACCTATAATTGTTCCTGCGTTAATAACAAGAAAAAAGTAATTCTATATTTAGGTGTAGGAACAAAAACTCCGGTTCTGTCCGTGATGAGTGCAAACTAACTGATTTGATAATATTTTTGTAAAGCTAATGATTGCAGGCTTTCATTTTTAGTAGATATTTTTATTGTATTTAAAACCATTGGAAAAATAATAGAATGGTGAGCCTATGCAAGGTTGTGGAATGATTTTAGGTTTATTTATTTCAACATCTTTTATGTTATCTGTTGCTTCAAGTCTTATGGTTTTATAATTGATGTGGGTCGATGAAGTGCATCGACCCCTACTTTTTATTAAGATTAATTATTGTGGAATAAATACGTACACTCACTACGTGTTCTCAATAAATTGTATGATATTATTAATAAATGCAAAATTTGTTGTCAAATTATTCAAATTTAAGGCGATTTTTTTCGTGTATTTGATTAAAATGCAGTTTTTTTAATATTCACTTGCAAAATTTATGAATATACTATAAAATATAAACTCGAATTATACTTTCGGAGGTTTATCCAATGTTTTTAAAGGAAATGAGCAAAGAACAGCTTACAGCTCTTAAGAATGAATTGACAGCAAAATATGATGAAGTTAAGAATCAAGGACTTTCTCTTGATATGTCCCGTGGTAAGCCAGGGGAAGACCAGCTTGATTTGTCTGTTGATATGCTTAATGTTATGACAACAGCAGAAGATTGCAAAACTGAAAACGGTTTTGATTGTCGTAACTATGGTGTCCTTGACGGTATTCCTGAATGTAAAAAACTTTTTGCAGATTTACTTCAGGTAGATACAAAAAATATCATTATCGGAGGTTCATCAAGCCTTAACCTTATGTACGATTACCTTAATCAGTGTATGTTTATGGGTGTTGGCGGATGTGAGCCTTGGAGTAAAAAGGGGAAAGTCAAGTTTATCTGTAATGTTCCCGGTTATGACAGACACTTTGCAATTACTGAATATTTCGGAATAGATATGATTTCAGTTGAAATGACTAACGAAGGTCCTGATGTTGAAAAGATTGCAGAACTTGTTAAGGACCCTATGGTTAAGGGTATGTTCTGCGTGCCAAAATACTCAAATCCAAACGGTGTAACATACAGTGATGATGTTGTCAAAGCACTTGCTTCTTTAAAACCTGCTGCAAAGGATTTTAGAGTAATCTGGGACAATGCATATATTATTCACGAATTGACTGACACTCCTGACGTTCTTATGAACATCTTTGATGCTTGTAAGGAATTCGGTACAGAAGATTATTTTGTTGAATTTACATCAACTTCAAAAATCTCATTTCCCGGTGCAGGTGTGTCTGCAATTGCAGCATCTGACAACAATATTGCAGAAATTAAGAAAAGACTTAATTTCCAGACAATTAGTTATGATAAATTAAATCAGCTTCGTCACGTTAAGTATTTCAAAAATCTTGACGGAGTTAAGTCTCATATGGATAAACACGCGGCAATTATCGCACCTAAATTCAACCTCGTACTCGAAATGCTCGAAAAAGAAATTGCTCCTTTAGGTATTGGTGAATGGGTAAAGGCAAAGGGTGGCTACTTTATCAGTTATAATACAATCGACTGTAGTGCAAAGAGAATCGGTGAGCTTTGTAAGTGTGCAGGACTTGTGCTTACAACAGTTGGTGCAACTTATCCTTATGGTTTTGACCCTGAAGATAAAAATATCAGAATTGCTCCAACATTCCCATCTGTTGAAGATTTAAGAAAAGCAATGGAAGTATTCTGCCTTTGTGCAAAGCTTGCTGCAGTTGAAGCATTAATATAAGGTGATTGAAATGTCAGACAATACGGTAAAAAAGAATAGTTTTGTTTCTGCCGTAATTGTTTCGGCAGGTAATTCATCACGAATGGGTGGAATAAATAAGCAATTTCTTAAAATAAATAACATTCCTGTTATTGCTTATACAATCAAGGTGTTTGAAGCATCAAATTTGATTGATGAAATTGTTGTTGTAACACGTGAATGTGATATTGAAAGTATTAAAAATCTTGTTTCAGAATATGACTTTAAAAAGGTTTCAAATATTGTAAAGGGCGGAGAAACAAGACAGTTAAGTGTATATAACGGCGTTGTTGCAACAAGTGATAATGCTGATTTTGTTGCTATTCACGACGGTGCAAGACCTCTTCTTACTGAAAAGGTTATTTTTGACACTTTGCGTAAGGCTTTTGAATTTGGTGCTGCTGCAACAGGTGTTAAGGTTAAAGATACTGTAAAACAAGTTAATAACAATGATGATATTATTGCAACGCCTGACAGAGCATATCTTCGTTTTATTCAGACACCACAGATTTTCGAAAAAACACTATATCTTGATGCTGTAAATACAGTTGAAAACAGTAAGGATTTTACTGATGATTGTATGTTAATTGAAACTTATGGCAAAACTGTAAAATTTGTTGATGGTGATTATGAAAATATTAAAATCACAACTCCTGAGGATGTTGAGTTAGCATTGAATTACCTTAATAGAAGGAGGGATAATAATGCTTAGAATCGGTCACGGATATGATGTTCATAAATTAGTTGAGGACAGAAAGCTTATTTTAGGTGGCGTTGAAATTGAAAACAACGGAATCGGTCTTTTAGGTCATTCTGATGCAGATGTGCTTCTTCACGCAATTTCCGACTCCCTGCTTGGTGCTTGTGCATTAGGTGATATTGGTAAGCATTTCCCTGATACCGATGATGCCTTTAAGGGTGCTGACAGTCTTGAGTTACTTAAAAAAGTTGTTGAGCTTATAGTATTAAAAGGCTTTAAGATTAACAATATTGATGCCACTGTTATTGCTCAGGCACCAAAACTCGCACCATATATTGATAATATGCGAGAAAATATAGCATGTGCATTAGGTGTTGGAGTTGATTGTGTCAGTGTAAAAGCCACAACTGAAGAAAAACTTGGATTTACAGGTGCTAAAGAGGGTATTTCTGCACATTGTGTATGTCTTATTGAACAAAAAGATAGAATTAAATTTATATAATACTTTGCTCGTTAGGATAGATTTCCTGACGAGCATTTTTATCAAATGAATTATATTTTCATAAAATGTAATGGGTGATAAAATTGAATAAAGTAAAAATTAAATTTAATTCCGTTACTCATGCATTACGAACAAAAGAACTAATTCAAGAAAACGGAGGAAAAGCAATAATAACAAGAACATCTGACAGTTCTAAAAACACAGGTTGTGGATATGTTGTTGTAGCAACAGGTGATACAGAAAAATTGATAAATCTCATCAAAATCAATAAGATAAAATATATGGGATATGTTTTCCTATGATATATTTAGATAATAGCGCAACATCTTATCCTAAACCACAGTGTGTAATTGATGGGATGAAAAATGCTATGACCTATTATGGTGCTAATTCTGGTCGAGGTACTTATAAAATGGCTGTAGATACCACAGAGCAGATATATAAATGTAGAAAAGTAATTTCTCATTATTTTAAGTTACCAAAAGTTGAAAATGTTATTTTTACTCATAATTGTACAACAGCGTTGAATATGGCAATAAAAGGAGTTGCAAAAAAAGGTAGTCATTTTATTATTTCAAATTTAGAACACAATGCTATAGTCAGACCATTAGAGTCCTTAAAACAGAATGGAATATGTGATTACACAGTAGCTAATATAGATGAAGATTTATATACAACTCTAAAAAATTTTGAGAAAAATATCAGAGATAATACTGTTGCAATAATCTGTACAGGTGCGTCAAATGTGTTTGGAATTATTCCGCCTTATAAAGAAATATCATCACTTGCCCACAGATATAATAAATTATTTATTCTTGATTATTCTCAGATTGCAGGGATTATTCCATTAAATATTGAAAAATCAAATATTGATATTATGTGTTGTTCAGGTCATAAAGGCTTATACGGACCAACAGGTACAGGTCTATTGCTTATCAATAATGAGTCAGTATTAAATACAATTATTGAAGGTGGCACAGGCAGCAATTCGTGGGAGTCTAATCAACCATTGATTTACCCGGACAGATTTGAAAGCGGTACACAAAATATTGTTGGAATAATCGGGCTTTATAATGCTATTGAATATCTAAATTTATTTTATCCTAATCAAGCATATATTCACGATAGAAATCTTCTAAAATATTTTCAATCATCAATGAGAAGTAATAAAAATATTATTTTCTATACAAATATGCTTGATACCACAAAAAAACTTGCTCCGATTATTTCTTTCATTGTTAAAAATATGCATAGTGAAGAAGTTGCACAAAAACTCGCCGAAGATAATATTGCAGTAAGAGCAGGGTATCACTGTGCTCCATTAGCGCATAAAAGTTATAATACGGATAAAACCGGTACAGTTCGCATTTCTCCGTCAATATTTACTAAAAAAAGTGATATAGATTTATTAATAAATTCTTTAAGAAAAATTGCAAAATAAAATAAGTTGTGATACAATATATTGTGAATATGTATATTCGTATGTAATTTACTGTTTATTTACGAAAATTTTACAATATATTGTATTTTTTTATAGAAATAGGTGAGATAATTATGTTTGAAAATTTTGGCGTTTATTTTGATCAGATTAAAAGAGCAATTATTTCTTTTAATTCAATCGGAGATATTTTTGATGTTTTACTTGTAGCATTTGTTATTTATAGTGGTATTAAGCTTATTAAGGATACCCGTGCATTTCAGCTTGTTAAAGGTGTTATTTTACTTGCTGCAGTTTATTTTATGGTGTCTATTTTCAATATGGAAGCAAGCAAGTATCTTTTAAGTCTTTTGTTTGGTAATTTGTTTATTATTCTTGTGATTATTTTCTCACCTGAAATTCGTCAGGCTCTTGAAAATGTCGGTAGAAGTTCAGTTTCAAATCTAAGCCTTTTTAATTTAAAGAACCGTGATGAAAATGCAATTCAGGAATCTGTAAAAAACTCTATTAATGCGGTTTGTAAAGCTTGTACTGATTTAAGTGATAAGCAGATAGGTGCATTGATAGTTTTTGAAAGAGAAACATTGCTTGGAGAAATTTCAAAGACAGGCACTACTCTTGATGCAAATGTTACAACAGAATTGATTTGTAACATTTTTTTCCCAAAAGCACCAATGCATGATGGTGCTGTTGTAATTAAAGAGGGTAGGGTCGTTTCAGCAGGTTGTATTCTTCCGTTAACAAGCAAAAAAGAACTTAGTAGCGAACTTGGTACAAGACATAGAGCTGCGATAGGAATGACTGAATCAACTGATGCTATTGTTGTGGTCGTGTCTGAAGAAACAGGTCAGATTTCAATTTCAGAGAAAGGTCGTCTTAACCGTAATATTTCAGGTGGTGACCTGCGTGAGTTTTTGACGAAAACAATTGTTAAAGAAAATGATAAAGAAAGTAATAAAATTAAGAAAATATTTAGAGGTAATTAAGAATGAATCAGAATAGCACAAAATCCCCAAACAAGAAAAAGTTTTCGTTTTCTGATTTATTAGAAGATAAACGATTTATATTAATAATTTCTTTTGTAATTGCATTTGTTTTATGGATGTGGGTTGCAATAGAAAAAAGTCCTGAAACTCAGAAAGTCATTTCCGGAGTTCCTGTTCAGATTAATCTTGAAAACAGTGTACCGGAACAACTTGGATTGCAGGTTTTTGGTAACTCTGAATTCACCATTGATGTAACAGTAAAAGGCAAAAAATATATCACTTCTTCATTAGATGCTGACGATATTGATGTTGTTGCCAATACAAATTATGTAGATGGCTCTGGTATCAAAACACTTCAGTTAAAAGTTACACCTAAGGACAGTAATTCTGAATATACAATTTCTTCGTATTCGACTAATTATGTTGAAGTTTATTTTGATACATATAAAGAAATTGAATTTCCATTAGTTGGTGAAATCAATACTGAACTACCATCAATTGTACCTGATGGCTGTATTTCTGGTGATACTGTACTTTCAAAGAATACAGTTCTTGTATGTGGTCCTACAACAGAGGTAAATAAGGTATCAAGTGTTTCAGCTAATATTTCCGTAGATAAAATTCTTGAAAAGACAACAGCATTTGATCCTGTTCTTAAGATTAATACAAATGATGGTTCTTCATTAGAGTATGTAAAAATCGTTACTGATGACCCTAATATTACAGTCACAATTCCTGTGTTAAAGGAAGTGACATTACCGACAGCAATTCAGTTTAGAAATGCTCCATCATACTTTATAAACAATCCTCTTTCATATACAATTTTTCCTTCGACTGTTAAAGTTGCTGTGCCTGTTGATATGATTGAAACAACAGAATATTATATAGTAGATACAATCGATTTCAATGATATTTCAAGTAGTATAAATACATTTAACATTGATGTTAATCCTGCAAATAACTCGTTTAAGATTCTTAATGGTGTTACAGGTTTCAGTGTGAAAATTGATGCTTCAAAGATGGTATCAAAAACAGTTATGATTCCATCTGATAAAATTTTAATCAGAAATAATCGCGATGATTTCAGTGTAACTTCAGTCAACGATAAAGATATTGCAGTAAAGATAGTTGGTACAGAGGAATATATTGACAGTATTACATCAGATAATCTTTCACTTGTTGTAGATACAGTAGAACAAGAAATTACAGAGAATACCACTGTAGTACAAGGCATTGTTGTGGTTTCTGGTGATTACCCTTGTTGGTCAGTAGGAAGATATGATGTTAAAGTAAAAGTAAAACCATTAAACTAAAAAAGTGAGGTGACAGATATAATGAAAAAAATATTATCTATTTTATTGATTTTGGTCATTTGTCTGTCGTTCTCAAGTTGTGAATATAATCTTTCTTCAATCGAAGGTTTGATGAGACCTCCTAAACTTAGCGGAGAAAGTAGTCTTTTACAGAAGGCTTTTGAACAATCATTTGCTGATAGTAATGGCATTGTAATGAAAACACCATTAAGTGGTCAGTATCGTTCTTCGTATTTGTTTTTTGATTTAGAAAATGATGGTGAACAAGAGGCTATTGTTTTTTACTCAAATCCAATAGTGGATTCATTTGCCTGTGCAAGTGTATTCAAGAAAACAAATGGTGAGTGGAAAAATATTTCTAAAATAAAAGGCAAAAATGAAGAAATATATGAAGTCAATTTTGCAGATATAAATGGTGATAATGTTACCGAAATTATCATTAGTTGGACAGGAATTGCTGATGATAATGTTAATTCATCAGATTTTGGTACAAGTAATGAGAGGATAATGTCAGCTTATTGTTGTGATGGCGTTACCACCACTTTACTTAAGACTGAATCATATACAAAATTATATATAAATGACCTTAATGATGATGGTTGTAATGAGATTGCTATTTTCAAAATAAATCTTTTAGATAACGATAAACGAACAACTGTAAGATTTATGGGGTTTGAAAGTGATTATTCATTAAAATTTGATGAGACCGTAACGATTACAGGTTTCCTTGAAATTTATAATATTTGCACAGATTTTATTAATGTTGATAATGAAAAACATACACGTATTTTTATTGATGGTGCAATAAGCGAAATTGGTGTAGTTACTGAAATCATAGATGTTGACCAGAAATCTTTTAATATTTCATTACCTTTTTATGAGCAGAACAAATCTCAAACACCTGTAACACTTCGTGCATCAAGAACTTTTTGTTGCGATATTGATAATGATGGAATTATTGAGATTCCAACTATAGAAGTATTGCCGTATGGAATGAGGGTTTCCGAGGATAAAACCAAAAATTCTGAACTTAATCTGACTGTTTGGTCAGAATTTAATGAAAACAAGTTATCCGTTGACTTTAAATGCCTTTTAAACAGTTCATTTGGTTATATGTTTATTATCCCTGATTACATGATAAATTCACTATCTGCCATATATGATGATAGTAATTATACATTGACTTTCTTTTCAATCAATGATGATAGCTTGTTGAATAATGAATTGTTCTCAATTAAGGTTTTTTATGAAGCTGAATGGGATGAAAATAATTTAAAATTTTCTCGAATTGTAAAAAATGATACTTTTGTATATGGATATCGTATTTTTTCTGAAGATACTGAACAATATAAAGATTTTATCAACAATAATTTTTGTATTCTCAATCAGGAGTTATTTTTATGAAATATGTTTTAATTGCAGAAGACGAATCTTCAATCAGAGATTTTGTTGTTATTAATCTGCGTCGTAGTGGATATGAAGTAATTGAAGCTGTAAATGGTGAAGATGCTATAAATAAATTTGATGAGCATATTAACGAAATTGACATTGTAATTCTCGATATTACAATGCCTATTATTGATGGCTTAGAGGTTTGTAAATACATAAGAACTAAAAGTAGCAGGATTGGTATAGTTATGCTTACTGCTCGCACACAGGAAATGGATAAGGTTACAGGTCTTATGGTTGGTGCAGATGATTATGTTACCAAACCATTTTCTCCATCTGAACTTATGGCACGAATTGATGCAATCTATAGACGAGTTTCATTGACTGCTGAGCCTGAAGATAATAGTGGAGAGAAAAATGCAATTTCTTTAAATGAATTTGTCCTTGATTTAAGGAGTCATACATTGACTAAAAATGGTATTCCTGTTGAATTGACACAGGTTGAATTTCAGATTGTTGAATTTTTCTTTTCTAATCCGAATGTTGCTCTTGAAAGAAATAAAATTCTCAAATTTGTTTGGGGAGATTCATATTATGGAGATGAAAAAGTAGTTGATGTAAATATTCATAGATTAAGGAATAAGATTGAAGACGAACCCTCACAACCTAAGCACCTTACTACTGTTTGGGGTATGGGTTATAAATGGATTGTATAATTTGTATTTGATTTTTATAGGTGGTGACAAGAATTGAAGAAAAGTATCGTTAAACGCTGGGCTTATACTGTTCTTGCAGGTACAATTCTTGTCATTGTTACTATTGGTGTGTTTTTAGGTGCTTTTATTAAAAATCAGTATTATGATTCAGTCAGTATGACATTACACTCTCGTGCATCATCATTTGTTATGTCATATTTTACTTCACAGACCACTGTTTCTGATGAAATGTTCAATAAGATGGCAAAAAAATTTGTTGATAATTTTTCAGATAAAAATGTTATGGAAGTCTGGGTTATTGACAAAAATGGTAATGTTGTTGTTTCATCCACAGGATTTTCTGTAAAAGGTGAATCATATCCTGATTACAACTACGCTAAATCATCAGATGATAGAGTTGGTGAATGGATAGGCAGAATGAAAAACAATGAAAAAGTTATGGCATTAACCTACATTCTTCCCGAAAACGCACAAGGTGTAAATGGTGCTATAAGATACATTATCTCTCTTGAGGACATTGACAGGCAAATATATATAATCTGGGGATTGATTGGATTTTTACTTATTATAGTCATTTGTTTCGTTATTACATCTGGTGGCTTCTTTATAAATTCGATTATTAATCCTGTACGAAAAATTAATGAAACAGCATCTAAAATTGCAAAAGGTAATTTTGATGTTTCTATTGAAAAGCATAAGTACGATGATGAAATTGGTCAGTTATGTGATACGATAAACAATATGGCATATGAAATCGGAGAAACTGAACGAATGAAAAATGAATTCATTTCCACTGTTTCCCATGAATTGCGTACTCCTTTGACTGCTATTAAAGGTTGGGGCGAAACTATAAAATACGCGCAAAACGATGAGGAGCTTGTTAATAAGGGTCTTGATGTTATCGTTAAAGAATCTGAAAGATTATCCGACCTTGTTGAAGAGTTGCTTGATTTTTCAAGAATGGAAAGTGGTAAGCTTTCACTCAAGGCATCTCAGATTGATATAGTTAAGGAGTTAAAAGAAGTTCTTGAGGTATTTGAAAGTCGTTCCACTCGTGAAGGAATAGATTTGATAATCGACATCCCATATAAAAGCATTATAATTAATGGTGATAAAAACAGATTAAAACAGTCTTTTGTCAATATAATTGATAACAGTTTCAAATATACCTCCAAAGGTGGGTATGTTAAAGTTGATTTCAGAATTAATAATTATAATGTTATTATTTCTATAAAAGATAATGGTTGTGGTATTTCTAAACACGATTTACCTAAAATCAGAGAAAAATTTTATAAGGCTAATAATAGCGCTCGTGGTAGTGGTATCGGTCTTGCAGTTACAGATGAAATAATCAAATTGCATAAAGGTGAATTAAATATTGAAAGTGATATCGGTGTTGGTACAACCATAATAGTCGTTTTACCGAGAAACAATAAGTAAGGAGAGTTAAAATTGAGTAACAAATCACAACACAAAACTTCAATTGGCGGACAGGCATTGATTGAAGGCATAATGATGAAAGGACCAAAAGGCACAGCTATGTCTGTTAGATTGCCTGATGGTACAATTGATACAGAATTAGAAGAAAATACAGTTAAAAAGAATCCAATAATGAAAATTCCCGTTATTCGTGGTGTTTTTGCGTTTGCCGATTCAATGATTTCTGGATATAAATACTTGATGAAATCTGCTGATAAAGCAATGACGGAAGAACAAAAAGAAGAGGATATGTCCAAATTTGATAAGTGGTTATCAGAGCATATGGGTGAAAAAATGATGACATTTGTCACAGGCGTTTCATCCATATTAGGTGTCGTTCTTGCTATGCTTATATTCTTGTATCTTCCTATCGAAGCAGTTGACTTGTTTGATACATACATCTTGACCAATGCAGATATTTCTAAATATCACCCATTGATTGAAGGTGTAATGAGAATCATTATTTTCATTTTGTATATGTATCTTGTATCAAAAATGTCAATGATTAATAGGGTGTTTATGTATCATGGTGCTGAACATAAAACAATATTCTGTTACGAAAATGGTCTTGAATTGACAGTTGAAAATGTTCGTAAAATGTCAAGATTTCACCCAAGATGTGGTACTGCATTTATGTTTGTAATGCTTATTTTGAGTATGGCAGCTTCATTTTCACTTGTACTAATTTTCCCTGAACTTGCAAGTATTAATAAAATTCTTTGGATGATAATTAAGATTGCAATTCTTCCTATTATAATGGGAGTAGGTTACGAATTTATTAAATATGCAGGTAAACATGAAAATATTGTGGTTAAAATCTTGTCTTATCCGGGACTTTTGATGCAGAGAATTACAACTGTTGAACCAACAGATGATATTATTGAGGTTGCTATCGAATCAATTAAGGCGGTTATTACTGATAATCCTGAGGATGATAAGATAAAATGACCATAAAAGAACTTTATTCTTATTGCTCAAATGAGTTATCATTCACAGAAAATGAAAATTTTGAAACATTATGTCTTTTTAATGATATCTTAGGTTTTACAAGAGAACAAATTTTAATTGATGATATAATTGTATCTGAAGAACATAAGTTTAAAATCAGTAACGCAATTCTACGAAGAAAAAACGGTGAACCTTTACAATATATTTTAGGTAACTGGGATTTTTATGATTTGTCATTTTCAGTAGGGGAAGGAGTGTTGATTCCTAGACCTGAAACTGAGATGCTTGTTGATTTTGCATTGGATAAAATCAGAAATATGAAAAAACCTGTTGTGTATGATCTTTGTGCAGGTACAGGATGTATTGGATTGACTGTTGCTAAACACTGTCCTGATGCTACCGTTTATCTTCTTGAGAAAGAAAATAAGGCATTTAATTATTTAATTAAAAATAAAAATAATTTGAGTTTAAATAATGTTACAATTATAAATGATGATTTATTTACAGTAGATTTATCGTTGTTTCCTGATGCTGATTTAATTCTTTCAAATCCACCATATATTATGTCTGAGGAAATATTATCTTTACAAAATGAAGTTTTATTTGAGCCATTTACTGCTCTTGATGGTGGAAAAGATGGTTATGATTTTTACAGATGTCTTTCTGACAGATGGTGTAATAAGGTTAATTCGTCCGGTTATATTGCATTGGAATGTGGTGAGAATCAAAGTCAACAGATTATTGAACTATTTAAAGATAAATATGTTGAAAGTAATGTGATTTTTGACTTTAACAATATTGACAGAATTGTAACTTTTAGAATATAATATCGTTTTAGAGAAATGAAAGGATAAAAATATGCTTTTAGATATTTTCAGAGGGAATTCAGATGGGTTAAGTCTGATTATTACATTTTTTTCAAGATTATTTGTTATTTTTTGTACAATGCCTGTTCATGAATATGCTCATGCTCTGATTGCAACTAAACTTGGTGACCAGACACCTCGTTTGTCAGGTCGTTTAACTCTCAACCCTATGGCTCATATTTCACCTTTGGGTGCAATTATGATTTTCCTTTGTGGTTTTGGTTATGCAAAACCTGTCAATGTTAATCCACGAAATTTTAAGGACCCTAAAAAGGGAATGGCTTTAACTGCTATTGCAGGACCTATTTCAAATCTTATTATGGGATTTATATTTATCTTCCTTGCAACTGCTGTTGGAAATCTTGGTGACTCATCATCAACTATAATTTATGCAGTTTATTATTTTCTTACATTTGCAGGTGTTGTAAATGTTAATCTTGCAGTATTTAATCTCTTACCAATTCCACCGTTGGATGGTTCAAGGATTTTGCAACTTTTGATTCCCGCAAAATATTATTATAAGTTTTTACAATACGAAAGATACATTGTAATTATTGTTTTCGTTCTGATTATGACAGGTGTTTTATCAAAGCCTCTCTCATTGATTTCTACTTTGATAATTAATCTTTTTTCGTCAATATCAATTTTAATTTTCTAATTTTAAGGAACTAATATGGAAAAAATATCATATAAAATAGATGTTTTTGAAGGTCCTATGGATTTGCTTCTGCATCTTATTTCAAAACATAAATTGAATATATATGATATTCCGATTGTTACACTTGTTGAACAATATGTAGAATATGTTCGACAAATGCAGGAGGAAGATATGTATGTTGCCTCTGAATTTCTTGAGATGGCAGCACGACTTGTATATTTGAAATCAGTATCATTACTTCCTGTTCATACCGAAGCTGAAGAATTAAAGAATGAACTTCAGGGTGAATTAATTGAATATCGAGATATGAAAATAATGGCTGAAAAATTGTCAGAAAATACTGACGGATTTTCCACTTTTATTCGTAAGCAGGAAAAAATTGAAATTGACCATACTTATAGAAGGTTTCATGAGGTTGGAGAACTTTTTGAAGCATACATTTCTGCTGCCGGTAAAAAACTTAAACAACTACCACCACCAATTGAAGCTTTCCGTGAAATTGTCGTAAAAAAGGTTGTGTCAGTAAGCTCAAAAATCTCAAATATTTTTAGGAAATTATCTTCAAAGAACAAAAAATCTAATTGGAAATCAATGTTTAATGACGCTGAATCACGTTCGGATATGGTTGCTACTTTTTTAGCACTTCTTGAATTGACAAAATCAAAGAAAATTAAAGTTGTTGGTGACGGTGAAGAGGCAGAGGTTGAATTAATCGATACGGATTTTTCAGATGTAAGTGAGGAATGGAATTAGTATGAAAGCAAGTAAATTACAGGCTGCTGTTGAAGCAATACTATTTGCATCAGGTGAGCCGGTTGAACTTGATAAAATAGCAGAGGTACTTGAAATTGAACCTGAAGTTTGTGAGCAGGTTATTTTAAATCTTTCTGCAAAATTGGATGAAAGAAATAGTGGTATTTGTATTCTCAAATTGGATAATATGTATCAACTTTCTTCAAGAACTGAATATGCAGAAGTCATTCGTGATGTCCTTGAGTTAAGAAAAAATACGCCATTATCAACTGCTGCATTTGAAGTTTTGGCAGTTATCGCATATAATCAACCTGTTACAAAATCATTTATTGAACAAATTCGCGGGGTTGATTGTAGTGGTGTAATTACTACTCTTTGTCAGAAAAAGCTTATTGAAGAAAAAGGCAGACTTGATTTACCGGGTCGCCCGTTGCTTTATGGTACAACACCTGATTTCTTAAGATGTTTTTCAATTTCTTCTCTTGATGAATTACCTGATTTACCACATAAGGAAGCTGAAGAAATCAGTGAGGATGTTACTGAGGAACAAGACTCAATTAATGAATAATTAAATTACTTTATTTTATATAGGGAGGTGTTCTTTTGACTTTTTTATACGTTTTGTTAGGAATAATTTTGTTCTTAGTAGTTCTTTTAAGTATAAGAATTACAATTAATGTAGAATATTTTGATGAATTCAAATTAAGTATTAGGTGGCTTTTCATAAATATTCAGATTCTTCCATCAAAAAAGAAAGACAAGCCTCAGAAAGAAAAGAAACCCAAGAAAGAAAAATCTCAAAAAGAACAAACTCCTGAACCGGCACCAACCCCTGATGAGCAGGCAGAGAAAAAAGAAAATATATTTGTTACATTTTATAATAATCAGGGCTTCGATGGTGTGATTGAACTTATAAACAATTTGGCTTCTTCACTCGGAAAAATGTTTTCATCTTTTAAAAAACATATTGTTTTCCGTGAATTATATTTATTTATGACCGTAACGGGTGGATGTGATGCTGCAGAAACAGCTATGGAATATGGCAGAATTTGTCAGAAGGTTTTTCCCGCGATGGGGTATATCTGCTCAAATCTTCCTGTAAAAAAATATGATGTTGAAATTGAACCTGATTTCATTGGTACGAAAAATTCATCACAGTTTGCAGCATTAGTACATATAAGACCAATATTCTTTATAAATGCAGTTATTGTTCTTGTATTCAGACTAGTATTTAAAGTTGTACTCAAATTCCTTAAAGGAATAAAAAATAAATCAAAAAAAGAAAATCTAAATGAAGGTGGTGCTTTATGATGAAAGAAAAGTCATCAGCAGCAGGTATTCTTGAATCAACAATTGAAAAGGTAAAGGACCTTGTAAATGTCAGCACAATTATTGGTGAACCAATGAAGGTTGATGGTGGAGTTACAATTATTCCTGTATCAAAGGTTACATATGGGTTTGCATCAGGTGGTTCTGATTTCCCATCAAAATCTAATCAGGACATTTTTGGTGGTGGCGGCGGTGCCGGTGTTACAATTCTTCCTGTTGCTTTCTTGGTAATTGATGCATATGGTAATGTTGATGTTAAGCACATTACAGCTTTTGATAATGCTGCAGAGCGTATTGTAGGACTTGTTCCTGAAATGTTCGATAAGGTTTCTAATGCAGTTAATAAAGCTAAAATGGACAAGGCTATCAAAACAGAATTGACAAGTGTTTCCGCTGACGAATCAGTTGAATAATTAAAAATATCAGCGTTGAGGGCTTTTAGCTCTCAACGGTGATTCTATATTATTTATTAATTATAGATTAAGGGTATTAGGTGTAAATATGGCAGATAATAAGGTCAGACTTCAGAAATATTTATCTGAATGTGGTGTTGCATCAAGAAGAAAAGCTGAAGATTTGATTGCAGCAGGTAAGGTAAAGGTCAACGGTAAACCTGCTTCTATTGGTGATAAAATTGACCCTAAAAATGACACAGTTGTTGTGGCTGGTAAAAAGGTCAGAAAAAGTAAAAAGAATACCTACATTATGCTTCATAAACCACGAGGTTTTATTACAACTCTCAGTGATGAAATGGGCAGAAAATGTGTTGCTCAACTTATAGAAGATGTTGGAACACGAGTTTATCCTGTTGGTAGATTAGACAGAGATTCAGAAGGTCTTTTGCTTCTTACTGATGATGGTGAATTTGCTAATTCTTTGACTCATCCTACACATCATGTACCGAAAACTTATCGTGTAACAGTTCGACCAACTATTACTGAAGAGCAGATTACCGCCTTAACCACTGGTATTGAAATTGACGGTAGAATGACAATGCCTTCTGAAGTCCGTGTTATAGAGAAAAAAGAGGGTAGAGTTGTTTTAGAAATCATAATTTACGAAGGAAGAAACCGACAAATCAGAAAGATGTGTGATGCTTTAGGACTTGAAGTTGCAAGACTTAAACGTACTCAAATTGGTTCAGTTAAGCTTGGTATGCTCAAACAGGGAGATTGGAGAAATCTTACTGATGAGGAAGTGCATAAGCTGACTGTTGCGGCATCTCTTGATAGAAAGAATTTGAAATAATGATTATTTATAAACCGATTAATGATATTGATAAAATAAAGACGTTATTTGAGAATAATTTAATCAATGACAAGGATATTTTCGGTGGATATTTGGGTTTTGATGAAGAAAATAATCCTGTTGGTAAATGCTTGGTCAAAATTGACAATTACAAGTGTTATTTTGAATATATAGAGTGTGATTTTTCTGATAAGCTTTTGGTTGAAGGATTTTTAAGAGCAGGATTAAATTATTGTGCAAACAGAAATGCTTATATGTGTTATTGTGAGATTGAAAAAATTTCAAATGTGCTGACACATTTAGGATTTGAAAATAATAATGGTGTTTACAGTGGTGATATTCCAACACTTTTAAAAGGTAGCTGTTGTAAATAATTTGGAGTGTAATATATGATTAGAAGTATGACCGGATACGGTCGTTCACAGGCAGTTGTTGATACAATGAATATAACTGTCGAACTTAAAAGTGTTAATCACAGATATTTTGAGTTTAATTCTCGTGTTCCAAGAAATTATGGTTTTCTTGAGGAAAAACTTAAGAGTTACATTGGTTCTCGTGTTTCAAGAGGTAAAGTTGAGTGTTATGTTTCCGTTGAAAACCTTGAAGACGATGAAATTGAAGTATTAGTAAATCATTCTCTTGCACAGTCTTATTTAGGTGCATTAAAAGAACTTGCCGAAAGAAATGAACTTAATTTAAGAGATGATTTGGCAATGTCTTCACTTGCACGATATAATGATGTCTTTACCGTACATAAAAAAGAGGCTGATGAGGATAAAATCTGGAACGCAGTTAAATCCGTTACTGAGACTGCAGTTGATAAGTTTATTTTAATGCGAGAAACTGAAGGTGATAAGTTAAAGAACGATGTTCTTTCAAGAGCAGATTTGATTCTTGAAAAGGTTTCACTCATTGAAGAGCGTTCACCAGAAACAGTTAAGGAATATAATGATAAATTATTAGCAAGAATAAATGAGTTTTTATCAGATGTACAGGTTGATGAACAGAGATTATTGACTGAATGTGCTATTTTTGCTGATAAAGTTGCCGTTGCCGAAGAAACTGTAAGACTCAGAAGTCATATTGACCAGTTAAGACAGTTCCTTGATAGTGACGAAGCAGTTGGGCGTAAAACTGATTTCCTTGTACAGGAAATGAATCGTGAAGCAAATACTATCGGTTCAAAAGCACAGGATGTCACAATTGCACGATGTGTAATTGATATTAAGGCAGAAATTGAGAAAATAAGAGAACAGATTCAAAATATTGAGTGAGGTATTATAATGAAATTGATAAATGTCGGTTTTGGTAATGCTGTGAATTCTGATAGAGTAATTGCTGTTATTTCGACTGATTCTGCACCTGCAAAACGTATTATTTCACAAGCAAAAGACAGAAATATGCTGATTGATGCTACTCAGGGAAGAAAAACACAAGCAATACTTATTATGGATAGTGACCATGTTGTTTCAACATACTTAAAGGCTGAAACAATTTTGAATCGTACTGAATATGAGGAGGGTGGATATGGCGAATAAGGAAGGTATGCTTATTCTTTTTTCAGGACCTTCAGGAGTTGGTAAAGATACAGTTCTTGATGTTGTTTTGGAAAAAAATAAACAATTAAAAAAATCTGTTTCATTAACCACAAGAAAAATTCGTGATTATGAGACAGAAGGGAAAGATTATTATTTCATAGATGTTCCGGAGTTTGAAAAAATGATTTCAAATGGTGAAGTTCTTGAATATGCAAAGTATGGTTCAAACTTATATGGAACACCTAAAGCTCCTATTGATAAATGGCTTAGTGAAGGGGAAACAGTTATTCTTAAAATTGAAGTTCAGGGTGCTGAAAATATAAAAAAAATGTATCCTGATTCTGTCAGTCTATTCGTTTTGCCACCATCAATGAGTACTCTTGAAAACAGACTGCGTTCAAGAGGTACAGAAAGCGACGATGATATTCGTAAGCGTCTTGAAATTGCACACGATGAGTTGAATAAAAGTGTAAATTATGACTTTTTTGTAGTCAATGAAGATGTTGATAGCACTGCTGATGATGTTTTAACAATCATTAGGGCTCTCAATTTTTCAAATAAAAGAATGAATAATTTTGTAAGTGAGGTAATAGATAATGTTTAATCCAGATTTAAGAAATGTACTTAAAAATCATACAAGCCGTTACTCTCTTGTATCAGCAGTTGCAAAAAGAGCAAGAGAAATTTCATCAGAAGCACAGGAAAATGAAGAGATTCTTAAGGAAAAGCCTGTAAGTATTGCTTTAGATGAAATAATTAATGGTAAGTATGTTGTAGTTGAACCAGAAGAAATTCGTAACATCTAAAATTTAAAAATTAAATAAAATTTTTATAGGAGGGGCAGATTATGGGACTTTTAACTGTTGCGAAAGTAGCTGTTGAAAATACGGCATATTCTTTTGATATGCTATTTGATTATTCTGTCCCTGATTTTTTGTGTGAAGAAATATCTGCGGGGAAAAGAGTTCTCATACAGTTTGGTAATTCGTCAAAAAAACGAGTTGGCATTGTTTTTTCTGTGGAATCAGGTGTAATTTCTGATAAAAAATTAAAACCAATAATTTCAGTTATTGATGATGACCCATTATTTACCAGAGAAATGTTGAAAACAGCATATTTCATTCACGACAGATATTTTTGTACTTATTTTGATGCATGTAAGCTTTTTTTACCATTAGGACTTTCATTATCAGTAAATACATTGTATGCAGTAAACCCTGATTTTTCAGGTGTTTTTTCGGGCGAAACGGAAAATATAATATATAATTTTCTAAAAAATAAAAGAAACTTTACTAAATCTGATAGAATTATATCCGAATGTGGATTGAAAAAGACTTCTGTGCTTGATAAAATGGTTGAAGATGGTATTCTTTTGAGAAATGTAGATACTCAAAGAAGAATCAATGATTCAACAATTAAAATGGTTCAACTTAAGATTAATCCTATTGAAGATTGTGAAAGAATAAAGAGTCTGACGAAGAAACAACAGGAAATTATAAATGTTTTATGTGATGTTGGTACGGCTTCGGTTAAAGAACTTTGTTATTTTACCGGTTTTTCAGTTGCAGTAATATCAGCACTTGAACAAAAAGGTATTGTTGAGTTTTATGATGATGAAGTTTTAAGAAGTCCTTATGAAAATGATGAGTTGACTGATTTTAGCGAAATAATTTTGTCTGATGAACAAAATATCGCTTTCAACGGCTTGTTATCCCTTTATAATGAAGATTCACCAAAAGGTGCGTTGTTATTTGGTGTGACAGGTAGTGGGAAAACTCAGGTATATCTTAAATTAATTGATGAAGCTATTAAGACTGATAAAGGAATTATTGTTATGATTCCTGAAATATCATTGACTCCGCAGATGTTATCATTGTTTTATAAGAGATATGGTGATAAAGTGGCTGTTTTTCATAGTTCACTTTCTATGGGACAACGTCTTGATGAGTGGAAAAGAATTAGAAGGGGAGATGCACAAATTGCGATTGGTACTCGTTCTGCAATTTTTGCTCCTTTTGATAAGTTGGGTCTTGTTATTATTGATGAAGAGCAGGAACATACCTATAAATCAGAGATGACACCAAGATATCATGCTCGTGAAGTTGCTCAATACAGAATTGGTTGTCATAATGGTCTTTTATTATTATCTTCTGCTACACCATCGATAGATAGTTACACAAAGGCTTTATCTGGTAATTATTCCCTGTTTAAATTAAAGAAAAGATATGGAAACTCCATTTTACCTGATGTTGAATTAATTGATACTACATATCAAAGTGATATGGTGCTTGAAAATGTAAGTAAGCAGCTTGCTGAAGAAATATTTGAAAACTATAATAATAAAAAGCAGTCAATTTTATTGCTTAATCGAAGAGGATATAATACATATGCATCGTGTAGCGAATGTGGCACAGTTAATTCCTGTCCTAATTGTAGTATCTCTTTGACTTACCATATAAAAAATAACAGATTGATGTGTCATTATTGTGGATATTCAGTACCTTTTTCTGCGAAATGTAATAATTGTCATAACGATACAGTTAAGTTTAAAGGTATGGGAACACAGAAATTGGAAGAAGAACTTAAATTGATTGTTCCAGATGCTCGTATTTTGCGTATGGATACAGATACAACATCTTCAAGATACTCATATGAAAAATATTTCAAGAGTTTTGAAAATGGTGAATATGATATTCTGATAGGTACTCAGATGGTTGCTAAAGGCTTGAATTTTCCTAATGTTACACTTGTAGGTGTTCTAAGTGTTGACCAGATGCTCTATAATGATGATTATAAGAGTGGTGAAAGAGCATTTGATTTAATTACACAGGTTGTAGGTCGAAGTGGCAGAGGTGAATTTCCTGGTAAAGCTTATATTCAGACTGATTTTACTGATAGTGAAATCATTTGTATGGCAAAAAAACAAGATTATGAATCGTTCTACAATAGTGAAATTGAAATCAGAAAAAATATGATTTATCCGCCATATTGTGATTTATGTGTTATTAGCTTTTCATCAGAAATAGAATACTCAGTTAATAAATCTGCAATAGATTTTGTTAATTTGTTGAAAAAAACTCATTCAGAAAAATATCAGAATAATAAAATAATTGTATTAGGTCCTGTTGCACCAAGAATTATTAAAATTGGTGGTAAATACAGAAACAGAATAATAATAAAATGTATAAATAATAAATCTTTCAGGGATATGATGGGCGAATTGCTTGTTTCTTTTGAAAAAGAAAAAGGTCATAATGATGTAGTTATCTATGCTGATATTAACCCTGAAAGTATTATGTGAGGAGATTTAAAATGGCTATTAGAAATATAAGAACAGAGGAAGACCCTATTTTAAGAAAAATTAGCCGTAAAGTTGAATTCTTTGACGAACGTTTATGGCAGCTTCTTGACGATATGAAGGATACAATGTATAAAGCAGAGGGTGTCGGACTTGCTGCAGTTCAGGTTGGAATCTTAAAAAGAGTTGTTGTTATTGATGTTGGTGATGGTTTGATTGAACTTATCAATCCTGAAATAATTGAAACTGAAGATTTTCAATGCGGTGCTGAAGGTTGTTTGTCACTTCCGGGCAAGCAAGGAACAACAATCAGACCAATGACAGTTAAGGTAAAAGCACAAAATCGAAATGGTGCTTGGTGTGTTTATAAGGGCACTGAATTGAGAGCTAAGGCTTTTTGTCATGAAATTGACCATCTTGATGGCATTTTATATGTTGATAAACTTGCAACTCAGGAACAAATTAATAAATACTGTAAGGGATGATTTGAATAATGCGTATTATTTTTATGGGAACACCTGATTTTGCTGTTCCTTGTTTAAAAGCACTTGTTAATAGTGAAAATCAGGTTGTTGGTGTTTTTACACAACCGGATAAACCAAAGGGTAGAGGATATGAATTAACTCCACCACCCGTTAAGGTTTGTGCAATTGAAAATAATTTACCTGTATTTCAACCTACATCTATGCGTGATGGTACTGCACTCGAAATTATTAATTCATTAAATGCAGATTTAATTGTTGTTGTAGCATTTGGAAAAATCCTGCCTAAAGAAATACTTGATAGTGTTAAATATGGATGTATAAATATTCATGCTTCTTTGCTTCCCCATCTTCGTGGTGCAGCACCAATTCAATGGAGTATTATAAATGGTGATTCTGTTACAGGTGTTACTGCACAGCAAATGGATGTTGGTATTGATACAGGTGACATTTTAACAAAAAAAGAATTTCTTATTCCCGAGAATATGAATGCAGGTGAGCTTTTTGACATACTTTCAGGAATGGGCGCAGAAGTATTAATAGAAACAATCGATTCTGTTGATAAGGGTATATTAAATCCGGTTGAACAAGACGAATCACAAGCAACATATGCATCAATGCTTTCAAAAGAATTAAGTCCTATAGATTTTTCAAAATCTGCACAGGATGTTCATAATCATATTCGTGGATTATATCCTTGGCCTGTTGCTATCACTAAAATTGATGGCAAAACATATAAAATCCATAAATCCCAGAAAATTTCAGAAAAATTTGAAGGGAATAATGGAGAAATTGTTGATAATAATAACAGACTGATTGTTATGTGTGGCGATGGTAACTGTGTTGAAATTCTTGAAATTCAGGCAGAAGGTAAAAGAAAAACTGACGCTGCAAGTTTCTTAAGAGGACATAGAATAGAGAAAGGTACAATTTTAGGAGGATAATTATGAATGGATTTTCATATCATTATATGTCAAATTACTACTATGTGGTTTTAGTTTTACCTATGTTAATTCTTTCTTTTATTGCATCTGCTCGTGTCAATTCTTCATTTAAAAAATATTCTCAAGTAATGTCAGGTAAAAGAATTACTGGTGCACAGGCAGCTTTTGAAATATTAAGACATTATGGAATCACAAATATAAGAATTGAACGAGTTTCAGGTAACCTTACCGACCATTTTGACCCTAAATCAAATATTATAAGATTATCTGATAATGTATATAATTCAACATCAGTAGCTGCAATTGGTGTTGCCTGTCATGAAGCCGGTCATGCTGCTCAATATGCGCAGGGATATTTACCAATAAAAATCAGGAACACAATTCTTCCTTTGGCTAATATTGGTTCAAAAGCAGGAATTCCTCTTGCTGTTCTTGGATTAGTTCTTAGTTTTGAACCTTTAGCAGTTGCAGGTATTATATTTTTCTCATTTGCAGTATTATTTCAGCTTGTAACTTTACCTGTTGAATTCAATGCAAGTAAGAGAGCGTTAAATGTAATAAGTGAAGTAGATATTTTAGATGAAAATGAAAAAAAAGGAGCTAAGAGTGTGCTTTCTGCTGCAGCTATGACATATGTGGCTTCACTTGCAGTAAGTGTTGCAAATCTTTTAAGACTTATTTTATCTATGAATAAAAGAAGACGTTGAATTATGGATGATAGATTATTAGCTTTTAAAATTCTCTGTAAAATAGAACACGACAAGGCATATTCTAATATTGCTCTTGATTCACTTCTTACCAAATACGAAGCAACATCGTCTGCTTTTGTATGTGCTTTGGTTTATGGTGTTTTAGAACGTAAAATTACACTTGATTATTATTTGTCTCAATTTCTAACACAATCTATAAAGAAGTTAAATCCACAAGTACTGACTATATTGAGAATAGGAACTTATCAATTAAAGTTTATGGATAAAATTCCTGTTTCTGCTGCTGTTAATGAGAGTGTTAAACTGTCAAAAAAAGCGAAATGTAATTTTGCATCAGGACTTATCAATTCAGTTTTAAGAAAAATATCGTTAAATGATATTAAACTTCCTGAAACTGATAATAAAATTTATGATTTAAGCATCGCTTTTTCTTGTCCTGAAAATCTTGTATCTCAATTTGTTGATGATTATGGATTTACATATACTGAAAAGATTTTAGCTTCATCAGTTGGTTCTGTTCCTTTGTTTATCAGAGTAAACACATTGAAAATAACAGCTGACAATTTGATTAACAAATTATCTGAAGAAAATATTGTTGCAAAAAGATGCGATAACAATGATTATTCCCTTGAAATTATAAGTGGTCAATCAATATTTAAATCTCGTTGTTACGAAAACGGATTTTTTCATGCACAAGATTTAGCTTCCCAACAGTGTATTACTCAGTTTTCACCTGAAAAGGGTAGTGTTATATTTGATATGTGTGCAGCACCTGGTGGAAAATCATTTACAATAGCAGAAATTATGGAAAATGATGGACAGATTTATTCCTTTGATTTATATGACCATAAAATCAAGTTAATTGACGAAGGAGCAAAACGACTTGGAATTAACATAATTAATGCCAGGATAGGTGATGCCTCCGTGTATAATCCTGATTTGCCAAAGGCAGATATGATTCTTTGCGATGTACCTTGTGCAGGTCTTGGTGTCATAAGACGAAAACCGGAAATTAAATATAAGGATTTCAGTTTTGTTGACAAATTATGTGAATTGCAATATAATATTTTAAATAATGCGTCGTTATATTTAAAGGACAAGGGAACTATAATGTATTCTACTTGTTCATTAAGTAAAAGAGAAAATCAAAATGTTTGTGAAAGGTTTTTAAAGGAACATAAAGATTTCAAAAATGGTGGAATGGTCACAGTTGAGCCTTGTCATAATTCAGATGGTTTTTTCTATGCAAAACTTATTAAGGAATAAAACAAATGCTTAAAGATATTCGTTCACTGAGTTATGATGAACTTTCAAATGAGATAATTGCTTTAAAATTTCCTAAATTCAGAATTAATCAGATTTTTTCATGGGTACATGAAAAGTGTGTTTCATCTTTTGATGAAATGACAAATATTTCAAAAGACATGCGTACAGAATTAAGTAAATATTTTTATTTTGATAACTGTACTGTAAATACAAAACTTGTTTCAAAAATTGATGATACAGTAAAATATTTGTTCACTCTTTCTGATAATGAATATGTTGAAAGTGTTGTTATGAAGTATAAATATGGTTATTCTATTTGTATTTCAACTCAGGTGGGATGTAAGATGGGTTGTACATTCTGTGCATCTGCAATTGGTGGTTTTGTACGACAGTTATCAACCGGTGAGATGCTCTCTGAAATTTATACGGCACAAAGAGATTTAGGAATAAAAATTAATCATCTTGTTCTTATGGGTACAGGTGAGCCATTTGATAATTATGATAACGTTTTGAAAATGTTAAATCTCATTACTGATGAAAAGGGTCAGAATATGAGTATGAGACACATTTCCTTATCAACATGTGGAATTGTGCCTAAAATATATGATTTAGCAAAAGAAAAGTTAGGACTTACTTTATCTGTTTCATTACACGCACCAAATGACAGCATCCGTAATCAGTCGATGCCTGTAAATAAAGTATATAATACAGATGAATTACTCAGAGCATGTAAATATTATGCTGACACAACAGGTCGTAGAATTTCATTTGAGTATGCTATGATTAAGGATGTTAATGATAGTGACAAATGTGCAATTGAATTGGCTAACAGATTAAAGAATATTTTATGTCATGTTAATCTTATTCCTGTCAATAATGTTCGTGAAACCAATTATAAAAAAAGTTCTGTTGAACGACAGAAAAAATTTATTGAGATTTTATCTTCAAGAGGAATTACTGCAACTGTCAGAAGAACTCTTGGAAGTGATATTAATGCTTCTTGCGGACAGCTTAGAGCATCTAAAAAGAAAAGTGGGTGAGTATATTGAAAATTGTTGCTAAAACAGATATCGGGTTAGTTCGTGAATCTAATCAGGATTCGTATGCTGCAGGTGAATTGAATGGTTCTGTTGCGTGGGCTGTTGTTTGCGATGGTATGGGTGGTGCTGCAGGTGGTAATTACGCAAGTTCTACTGCAGTAAATCTTATTTCAAAAAGGATTTCTTCATCGTATAGACCGGGAATGAGTGACATTTCCATTAAAAATATGCTCACATCAGCGATTGTTGCTGCGAACATAAGCGTATATGATATGGGACAGGCTGACTCGGATTTGACAGGTATGGGTACAACAGTAGT
Source organism: Candidatus Fimenecus sp. (assembly GCA_045531435.1). Taxonomy (GTDB): domain Bacteria; phylum Bacillota; class Clostridia; order Oscillospirales; family Acutalibacteraceae; genus Fimenecus. Next base: position 15,253 of record JAZSDZ010000146.1, on the reverse strand, counting down.
TGTTGCAATTATTGTAGAAGGTTCTGTATATATAGCTCATGTTGGCGATTCAAGAGCATATATATTATCTAATAATAAATTAACACAGTTGACAAAGGACCATTCGTTTGTTCAGGAAATGGTTGACAGTGGCAGATTGACTGCCGATGAGGCAAAAGATGACCCTAGAAAAAATTATATTACTCGCGCGTTAGGTGTTAGTGATGATGTGCGCGTTGATTTTTGTCAGGAATATATTTCTGAAAATGAGGTTCTTATTTTATGTACTGACGGACTTACAAATTATGTTGAACCTGATGAAATTAATGAATTGACTAAAGATGATAAGTTTTATGAATATGCAGAACGACTTGTAAAAAGAGCAATTGAAAACGGTGGCGGAGATAATGTTACTGTTGTTACAATGTCGTATTAATTCGGATGAAAGGAGTATATTAAATGGATAATTTTTGTGGTAAACGAATAGACGGAAGATATGAGATTCAGGAAATAATCGGTGTTGGTGGAATGGCTGTTGTATATAAAGCATATGACAACATTGATGACAGAATTGTTGCTATTAAAATTTTAAAGGACGAATATCTTTCAAACGATGAATTCAAGCGTAGATTTAAAAATGAATCAAAAGCAATTGCAGTTCTTTCTCATCCAAATATTGTTCGTGTTTACAATGTTAGTTTTGGTGATAGAATCCAGTATATTGTTATGGAGTATGTTAATGGCATTACTTTAAAAGAATATATAGAGCAACAAGGTGCTGTTAATTGGAAAGAAGCAGTTCATTTTATGGGACAGATTTTGGCAGCTCTTCAACATGCACATGATAAAGGTATTGTTCATCAGGATATTAAACCTCAGAACATTTTACTTCTTAACGATGGAACAATTAAAGTTACAGATTTCGGTATTGCACGTTTTAGTCGTGTTGATTCAAATACAACATCCGATAAAGCAATTGGTTCAGTACACTATATCAGCCCTGAACAGGCAAGGGGTGAGGTTACTGATGATAAAGCAGATATTTATTCTGTTGGTGTTGTGTTATATGAAATGCTTACAGGACAGTTACCATTCCAATCTGATAGTGCGGTTTCAGTAGCTATTATGCAGTTACAGCAGGATCCAAAACTTCCTCGTGATATTATCTCAACGATTCCATTAGGTCTTGAACAGATTACTATGAGAGCTATGCAGAAGAACCCAAGTAATCGTTATGGTTCAGCAGCAGAAATGCTTATGGATATAAATGATTTCAAGAGAACTCCATCCATTAAGTTTGATTATAATTATTTTGTTGACAGAGAGCCTACAAAATATGTAAGAACAAATAATACGCCACGTAGAGAGCAGCCTGTTCAAAATGAAGTTGTTGTTGAAAAGAACTCAATGAATAAGACAGTCGCTGTTATGATGGGTGCAATTGCTGGTATCATTGTATTAGCCTTGATTATCGGTGCTGTTCTTATGGGAACAAGTAATCAGAAAATTGAAGTTCCTAATTTTACAGGTTTTAATTATTATACTCAAATTGAAAATGTTAAAACTTATACTGATGTCTTTAATTTTGAAATTAAGGTTGAAGAAAATTCAACGTTGGAAGATGGCACTGTTATCACTCAGGACCCTATTTCAAGCACTAAGGTCAAAAAAGGTTCTACTATAACATTAACTATTGCTCAAAAGAACAGTGTTCTTCTTGACTCATCCATCATTGGTATGACAGAAGAAAAGGCAAAGGATTATCTTAATTCTCGTAGTATTATTTCAACAGTTATTACCGAATATTCTGATAATGTAACCCCTGGTTGTGTTATAAGAACTTCACCTGAAGTGGGTTCAACAATCAGAATTGGTTCAGAGGTTATCTTGTATGTTGCTACAGATATACAGGAAACAGTTAAAATGCCTGATATTCAGGGAACAACAAGAGAAATGGCTGAACAGACTCTTAAAGCTGCTGACCTTGAAGTTGGTACAGTAACCGAAGTTAACAGTGAACTTGAAGCTGGTGTTGTAGTTGAACAAAGTGTTGAAAAGGATACTGAAGTTCCAATTGGTTCAAAAATTGATTTTTCAATCAGTAATGGTCAGCCACCTGAGTCGAGTGTGGATGTTTATGTCACATTGCCTTCAGTTAATAAGACAGGCGTTTTAAAGATTTATTTGAATAATGTTTTATTCTATACATCAGAAGAACTTTTCCTTGATGGTGCAACAAAACAATTTACGTTAACCGGTTCTGGTGCTGATAATAGTTATACAATCACAATTGACGAATCTCCGGTACAAAAAGGTAAAGTTGACTTTACTCAGGAACCTGCAGTTGTAACACAGGTTGAGGAAATTACTTTCGAAAATAAAGTTGTGTTGAATAACGTTGTTGGTCTTAAGGAACAAGATGCAATTGATAAATTAAGAAAAGCTGGTTTTTATAACATCGAAACCATACCTAATTACAGTTCAACTGTTCCATATGGTGTTGTTATTTCACAGACACCTAATGCTGATGGAGTAACAAAATATTCAACAAATGAATCTATTACATTAGTTATAAGTAAAGGTCCATCTACTACTTAAGGATTTGTATGGAAAAATATAAAGGAATAATTACAAAAGGAATTGGCGGCTTCTACTATGTTGAAGTCGCCAACGCAACATATGAATGTAAAGCAAGAGGTAAATTTAGAAAAAACAAGATTACACCTCTTGTTGGAGATACAGTTGAAATTACTGTTAATGAAAGTGCTGAAAATACAATTGATGCAATTTTAGAAAGAAAAAATTTTCTTAACAGACCTCCTGTATCTAATATTGACAATTTAATAATAGTTGTGTCAACAATTGAACCTAAACCTAACTTTTTTGTCATTGATAAATTGATTGCAACTGCTGAATTTAAAAATATTGAACCATATATTGTTATTTCAAAAACGGATTTGTCATCTTATAAGGAAATTTATGATGTTTACGATAAATCAGGAATAACAATTGTTACACTTGATGTTGATGATTCAATTAATAAAATCAAAGCAATTATGAAGGGTAAAATTAGTGCTTTTACGGGAAATTCAGGCGTAGGAAAAACTACATTGCTTAATAAACTTGACTCCACATTAAATTTATCAACTGGTGCAATAAGTGATAAATTAGGCAGAGGTCGTCATACAACAAGACAAGCTCAACTTTTTAATGTGTGTGATGGATATGTAATTGATACACCTGGATTTTCATCATTTGAATTTGAGAAAACAGAGATTATTAAAAAAGATGATTTACCATATTGTTTCAGGGAATTCAGAGAATACTTAGGTACATGTAAGTTTACCTCTTGTTCTCATGTAAATGATAAAGGCTGTAAAATATGTGAAGCAGTAAAAAATGGCGAGATTAATCAAATCAGACACAATAATTATATTCAGATGTATAATCAGGCAAAGGAAATAAAAGAATGGGAAATTTAAAAAACAGATGTGTTATAATTGGTGGTGGAGATTGTGACATACACATTTTGAATAATCATATTACATCTGATGATTATATAATCTGTGCTGATAGTGGGTATGATATTACAAAAAAAGCTAATATTACTCCTGACCTTATCATAGGCGATTTTGATTCAGTAAAGTCTGCTCTTTATGAAAAGAATACAATCAAACTTCCAATTGAAAAAGATGTCACAGATAGTGTTGCAGCTTATTTTGAAGCAATTAAACTTGGTTTTGATTCTTTTGTAATGTTTGGTGGTACAGGTGGAAGATTTGAACATACATATGCCAATATTTCGTTGATGGCAAATGCTTCGAAATCGGGTATTAAATTTGAAATTTTAGATAATAATCATATTTTCAGATGTATTACAAACTCTTCATTAAAAATCAAAAAGAAGGATAATCAACAGGTTTCTGTTTTTGCTTATGGTGATATTGCAAATGGTGTCACCCTAACAGGATTTCATTATCCATTATCAAATTATTCCCTCGACCCATTCAATGGTGCCTTAGGTACAAGTAATGATATAATTGATGATTTTGGTATAATTTCAGTGGAATCAGGCACTTTAGTTATTATCGAAACACAGTTGTAACAAATAAAACCTCCTTGCGTATAATGTAGTAAATACATATGCAAGGAGGTATTTTTATGGGAAGAAGAAAAAGTTCAAAAGGTATTGTATTTATAGCATTGGGATTAGGATTACTAATTTCTTTGATTCTTCCCGCCAAAGCAGTAATTGTAATTCTTGCAATTGCTCTTGTTCTATGTGGAATATCTCTTTGCAGAGGTTAGGAGAGAATAATTATATGAAAGTTGTTGTAATGAAAAGTCCAAAATTATTAGGTGGAATACTTAGGAAAATATTTGGTATCAAAAAGTCAGAAATATAATATTTCATCTATCTCTCGGTCAATCCGAGAGATGTTTTTTATAGTTAAATATCAATTAATTTTCAACAATATAAAAAATGTTACGCTTTTGTTACGCAATTTATGTTATACTGTTTTTATTAAGTTGTAACCTTGGAGGAATTATGAAAATTTTTAAATATTCAAAAGCGATTATATATTCAATATTGTTGATTTTGATTTTAGGTTTTCTTATATTTTTAAGTACAAGAAACACTCTTCAAATAAATGATATAAGAAACATTGATTCTTATTCTGTTGCTGAATGTATTTCTTTTAAAGAAGTAGAGAGACCAGATGCACCTTTAGGTAAAGCAACGGAATATATAGTTAAATTACCTGAGATTAAACACGATACAAGTCTTATTTTTTATAATTCTCATAGTATTGTTGAAGTTTATATAGGTAATGAACTGATTTATTCTGTAAAGCCTTTAGAGAGTACTACTAATATTAAAACAACAGGTGGTGTGTGGAATGACATTCACCTTTGTCATACTGATGTTGGTAAGAACTGTAAGGTTGTTATTGCTCCAATTTATGAGAATTATGAATCGGATTTCCCTATATTTATGATTGGTTCTTTGTATTCCGTGATGATGGAAGAGGCACGTTCTGTACTTCCTGAATTAATTGTCACAATAATTGTTTTACTTGTGGGAATTGTTGCATTGATTGCGGGAATTATTTTTTGGTTAAAAACAAAAATAGGAATGAATTTTATTGCAATGGGTTCATTGGCTGTTGCAATCAGTTTGTGGAGATTTAACTATTTTTCTTTAATTGAGCTTCTTGCAGGAGAAAAGACCGTATTTGTATATTATTTCTCACTTATGATGCTTATGCTTTCAATGATACCTTTGCTTGAATGTGTAAAAGACAGCTTCTCAAAGTTTGTTAATATTATATGTAATGTTTTATCTACATCAATAGCATTTGTAGGTATAGTCCAGATTGTTCTTCAAATTCTTGGTATAGCAGATTTAAGAGAAACACTTACAATAGTACATTTAGGTATTATTCTTACATTGGCACTTATTCTTGTGTGTCTTGTCATACAATTCGTAAGACATGGGGGAGATAAGAATACATTTAATCCTATTATATTTATCGTATTCGGTGTAGGTTTCGATTTGCTCTTTTATTATATAGAAGATGCTTATTCAGGTTTAATTTTCTCACTTCTTGCAATATCTATTTTCGTTCTGTATGAAGGTGGTCATTTTGTGATTGAATATGTTGAGCATAAGGAACAACTTGCAGAGGTTCAGATTAAACTTGCACATAACGAAACAAAACTTGCTGAAAGCAGATTTATTGCAATGATTAGTCAGATACGTTCTCATTTTATTTTTAATATTCTCAATGCCATAAGCGGAATGTGTAAATATGACCCTGAAAGAGCTGATAAGACAATAGTTCATTTTGCAAGATTTTTAAGAAGCAATATTGACCTTATGCAAAATGATGATTTGACTCATTTTCATAATGCTTTACATCACCTTGAAGATTATATCGCACTTGAACAGGTAAGATATGGAGATAATATTCAGTTCATAACGGATATTCAGTATGATGATTTCAGCTTACCATCTTTTGTTATTCAGCCTCTTGTAGAAAATTCTATTAAACATGGACTTGCTCCAAAGCCTGATGGCGGAACAATCACATTACGCACAAGGAAAGATAATGAGAATGTATATATAATAGTTGAGGATGACGGAATAGGATATAACAGTGACGGAAAGATAAGCGACCAATCAATCGGTCTTAAAAATATCAGATTCCGTTTGGACCATATGGTGAATGGTACGCTGAAAGTTGAAAGTATAGTTGATATAGGTACGAAGGCAACTATCACAATACCTTGTAAGGAGGCGGAAAAATGCGTATAATTTATGTTGATGACGAAAGACCAAATCTTGAAAATTTTAAATTTACAGTTAAGGATTTTCCCGAAATAAAAAGTCTTGATATGTTTCAGAATGGTTTAGATGCTTTGGAGTTTGCAAAGAATAATGTAGTTGATGTGGCATTCTGCGATATGGAAATGCCTGGAATTCATGGATTAGGTCTTGCAGCACAGCTAAAGGAAATAAATCCTGATATAAGAGTTGTTTTTGTAACTGCATATTCTCAATATGCTATGGATGCCTGGGGAGTCGATGCGACAGGATACGTATTAAAGCCATATCTTGCATCCGATATTCAGAGGGAGCTTCATAAATGTAAATCAGTACCACTTCCCTCATCACGAAGCATTGTTATTACTACAATCCCTGCATTATCTCTTACATTAGCAGGTAAGTCAGTACACATAAACGGTGCCAAGGCAAGAGAACTTTTTGCACTTCTTACAGATGCTGCTGACAAAGGTGTTACAACAGGTGAGGGCATAGCAGCACTTTGGCCTGACAGACCAAACGATGCTAATACACAATCCCTGTTCCGTATGACCTTTAAGCGACTTTGTGATTCTCTTGATGATGCAGGTATTGGCGATATAATCGAGTCAAAAGGCAATCGTCGTTTTCTTCGTACTGATATGGTTGATTGTGATTTATATCGTATTTTGTCAGGCGATAAAAATGCTGCAAAAAAATATGATGGTCATTATTTACAGGAATATGAATGGGCAGAAGATAGAAACGCTCAGCTTTTTAAAATACACAATTAAAAATTGTATTTACCCTGATTTTATATAAATCAGGGTATTTTAATAAAAATTTTTATTTTTTTAAATATTAATACCAAAATGTTACGATTTTGTTACGCTCGATGTGATAAAATACAAAATAACAGAATGCAATTCTTATATGATATTTCTTTGTCGGAGGTGCTGTAATTGAATAAAATGAAAGAATTTATCAAGAAAATTACAAAAACGAAAAAGGGAAAGAAGATAACAGCAGTTGTTTTAAGTGCATCAATAGTACTCGGTGTTATCGCACCTGCTGCTGTTTTGTTTGCAAGAGCAGACTCATATCTTCCTTGGCCTGAAGTAGGTGAAAACGGATATCTTGTCGCTAATTTAGAGGATACCAAATATGTAAACTCATCTCTTTATTCATATTTTAACAGAGCTGAGCATTATACATGGGACTCCTCTAACCGTGGATTTTATGAATTCCATAGTGGTAGTGGTGGCCTTCGTGGTGCAGAAATCCGAGGATATTACTATGCGAGCTATCCAAAGGGACTGTCTGATGAACAGAAAAAATATAGTGTTTCATACAAACATAATGAGGAAACCTTACCGATTCAATCAGATATTCTTGAACGCAAGTATTTTGCAACATTTTTTGACGGTCATAAGCATACTGAATATGAATCTTCGTTTTCCAGTAGCAAAAATGTCGGATTTTCAGGTGATGATGCAACAATCTGGAGTTATATCCGCATTGCTTTTGTTGACAGATACAAACCGGGTAGCGAGGGTTGGACATATAGTGTGACAGATAAAGACCCACAGTTTGATAACAGACCTATTCTCTGGCTTGATGCAGGTGAGATGCTTCGTCCTGCTGACCATAAGATTACTCCTGATGATTTGAAAAATGTAAGAATTAAACTTACCCTCGATAACTCAAATCTTCGTGAGGTTTATGATAAGGTTGATGTAATTGCTGAGGCAGTTGCTCTTAATAACGAAGACGGTAAAATCGGCTTTAAGATTGTTGAGGACGATTGGCAGAAAATCAGCAGAAAAGAATATAAAACAGCAGATGGAATCACTTATGGTGCAAGATATATTGTTATTTTAGTTACAAATGCTTCAATTGATAAGACATATTATATTGAAAGATATATGGATAATACTCCAAATATGCTCAAAAATGCTGTTAAGACTCCTGTAGTTGACCTTGCAGGTAATCCGCTTCAATTACCATATGATAAAAATGTAGCAGCAGAAAGTCTTTATATCGATGCTCTTGACCCATTTGTTACAAGAATTGAAATGAGTGGCTCAAGCCTTGCGGATGTTGAGCCTGACGAAAACGGCACAATTGAAATTGAAGATGCAACACAGCTTATTTCAAATGTTGGTGATAAGATTGATGCAGACCTTATTATCAGCAAAAAGCTTCTTGAATCAACGATAAGCAACAATTTGAAGCTTGAGTGGAGCATAAATGATAAAAATGGAAATCCTGTCACTACAAGTCTTATCGGCTATACTAATACTCACAGAGAGTCTGTAAATAGTGATTATGTGACAAAACTTGATTTTGCTCCTTTCACAATTACAAGTGATATGACAGCTTCAGGTACTCAGATTAAGCCTGTCCGCCTTATAAATGCAGGTAATGTAACAGACTCATCTGATAATCACCTTGCAGAGGGTGGTTCAGTCGATTTTGTAAAAGATGGCACTCCTGTTAATAAACAGACCTTCCTTGATATTGAAGGACCTTCAGTTGAGGTTGTTGATACTGTTAAAGAGATTAATTCCGAAACAGGTGAGGTGCACATTATTGCAGAATTAAACTTTTCTGATGGTGTGAGTGCTGACGGAAAATTCTTTGCAGGAATTGAACGAAAGGGCGACGAACCTAATGGTTCAATTTCAGTAAACGGTTATAATGGTGATACTGATTTACCTTTCAGATATGCATTTACTGATTCAGTTAAGCTCACAGATGATGTGGTACTTACAGAAGCAAGTGTTGGTAATAATCAGGTTTCAGCACTTAAGCTGACAAAAGAAGGCACATATTTTATGCACATCATTATTAATGAGGTTGATGGTGTAGAAATCAATAATGCAGAGGGTATTGAAATCGATTTCAGACTCAAGGATGCAGTTGAAAATGAAAGAGAAACAACAATTCTCTTTGATAAGCTTGATATTGACGAAGTTGGACCAAGCGTTATAATTTCTCAGGCTTTAGGTATAATTACACCTAATTATGATGAAACAAGTACACAAAGAGTAATTGGTCATATCACCGCAACAGATACTAACGGTATTTTGTCCATTGACTATAAATGGGGCGAAAACGGTATATGGAAAAATGCATATACATATTATGGCTATGATGATGCACAGCAGACTGTTGAAACAACAGTCCTTGGTGATGTTACAGGTAGTGGGACAGTGGTTGAAACTCTTTATGTAAGAGTTAATGACGTTAAATCTGATATGATTACTGCTAATATACAGACAGAAGTTACAAGTGTTTATACTCTTGATTTAAACAGAGTAAATGCGAATTATGAAATAATAGGTGACCCTTCACTTCCTGATGGTTCAATTAACATTAAGGTTTTTGAGCCTGAATATGCAGGTGAATCACAGGGTACACTCTACACAAGAGCTTTTGTAACAGTGGAAGATATAGAAAACTATGTTACTGTCAGAAAAACATATGTAAGAGCTTTTGACAATTACACAGAGGATGGAACAAATCTTTTTGGTGAGGGTACATGGTACAGAGTTAACCTTTCTAACAATGGTGAATTAGGCGTTTATGGTGATGAAATTGTTATAGAAAGTCCTGATTGGACACGTTATGGTACAATGACTGTTCAGTTTGCAGCGAGTATGACTAACCTCACTCCTGTTGCCGGTGCTAGATATGACAGTCGTGATGACCTGATGCTTCACGAAAGTGAGGAATTTACAGTTCGCTATGCACCAAAGAATAATAATGTACATAAGATTTCTAATGTTACTGTAAGAAATAATCTAAATGAGATTCAGACGATTACAGAAAAGACATATAATGACTCAAAAGTAAGCTTCTATAAATTTAATAACTCAATTGATGGTGTAAGATATCATTACAATCTTAATAATGCTCTTATGTATAGTTGGTATAGAAATGATGTTAATTTTGAAACTTCTTATGCTGTACTTATAAAGCTTGATACTGAAGGCAAACCTGCAAAAGATGAAAATGGTGCAGTTGTTGAAGTTTCTGAAAGAATAAGACTTTCAGAAGGTGAAGAACAGAAATTTGCCATCAAGGGAACAGATTACGAAAGCGGACTTTATGCACTTCAGGTTTATGTTGAGCAGAAGGCGGGAGGAAAGCAGATATTTACACTTGATGCAATTATGCTTGATGCTGCAATAGCTCCTTCAAACTTCGGTGTTTCTGAGCATACAGTTACTGCAAGTATTGATGCCTATGACGGTGGTGTTCAGGTTGTAAATACTGCTCCTGAAGGACAGTATCTCAGCTTTGTTTCACTTGGTGCCGCAACCCGTGAAGAATATCAGGAAATGGTTGATGATGGAAACGGCTATTTAGTACAAACTTATTTTGACAACAGAGAGCTTATAAAGATTGGTGACAATCCTATTTACCTTGCAGGTGATACTAATTCACTTAATGATGATGGTGATACAAGCATCAGATTTACAACTACTCTTGACGATGATTCTTATTACGAAGCATATTTGGGTGAGAATGTAGGTTCACCATTAGGACTTCGTATTTGGAATGCAGCAAGTACAGGAGATTATAACTCAGTCAACATAAGCACAGGTTTCATAGAATTGACAGAACGCGAATTCTATGCTGATGTTCAGGTGAATCTTTTGCCTGAAAATATTCTCACAGCTGAAGAGCTTGCAGCGGCAAATGTTGCCGATGGCTTTAAGCTTACAGCAGGTGAAAATGTTGTTTGCTATCAGGTCGTTATGACAAATGGTGCACTTTCTTCAGTTCGACAGATGAAAATCAATGTTGATACAGAAGCTCCTGAAGCTGAATTCGGATTTAATTTTATGGACTCCATAACTGAAAGGTCAGTTGATGCTGACGGAAATGAAATCATAAAGCATTATGCTGATAATGCAGAGGCTTATGTTGAATCAGTTTCTTATGACGATGCTGGTTTGAAGCTTTACATCGGCTATGGTAATGGTTCAGGCTACAACTTTGAAGAAATTACTGATTATAACTCAATTCCGCTTATGAATTCTAACGGTTATCTCGGTAAATTTGACAAAGGCAGTTATTCTGATTTGAACCAGATTCTTTGTGCTGTTGATAGCTCAGGTAATGCAAGAATTTTCTATCCGATTCTCACAAATGAGCATGATAGTCAGAATGGACTTTATAAGAACAATGCAAATAATGAATACCCTTATGGTATAGGTTTTTGGTTCCTCGAAACAGGTGCTAACGGAACTGAGGATGGAATTGAATACTCAATCAGTAATACATCATATTCCGAAAATTATTATGGTCATTACACAGACGGATGGGCTTACGGATATTCACTTGCAGAAACAGTTGAGTATTTCACAGTTGAAATTGACAATGAAGCTCCTGTAACAGTATGGGCAGACCCTGATGATAGCAGAAATGACTTTACAACATCAGCGACAGGTGGTGTTGTAGGATATGAAAGAATTGTTGACGAGTACAGTGGAACTTATGATAATGTTAAAATTGTAATGCCTTATAACCCAAAAATTGCAGAAGGTAAAGATGTTGAACATACTGTAAAAATCTTATATTACAACTGGGAAAACGAAGATGGTGAAAGAAAAGCCTATGAGTATAAAACAACAATTACAGCACCTAATACAAAACCTATAATTTCGCAGGATACAGCGGTTGCACCAACCTTTGGACAAGCACCTCTTACAGCTAACACTTATGTTAAACTCAGTGAATATGCAGGAACAGATTATTCACTTAGTCCAACACTTACTGCATACAGTAACGGTAAATATGAGGTTGAATTTACCGATAAATACGGAAGAACATATACACAGACAGTTGATATTACAGGTTTTATTGATAATCCTTCTATTGAAATTTCAGAAACAGCACCTACATGTAAGCCTGTAACAGTTACAGTAAAATGTACTGACGGAATTGCTTCGGTTGATGAATCAACACTTCCTGAAGGAACAGTAGTTACAGGAAATTCAACTGCTGAAATGACAATCGTGCTTCAGGAAAACGTAACCTTTAATATCACTTATGGTGATACACAGTATCCTGTTAATATCACAAACATCAACACAACTCCTATTTCTCCAAAGGCTATCTGGATATATGACACAGCATTTGCTGAGGAAAACGGATATGTCGAGCAGAATGTGACAGTTGTTCTTACAGATGAAAACGGAAGCAGACTTATTGACCCTAATACAGGTAGTAGTGTTCAATATATCTTCGTTGCAGGTGGAGAAACAACACATACATTCACAGGCTATGTAAATGAATACGGAATGGAAGGTGCCGACTTCACTGTTGAGCTTCCTGTTGAAATAAGAATGCCTGAGCTTTCTACAACAAAGGACGATACATACAAGCCAGATGTGGCGATCGGTACATTTGTAACTTATAACAACAATACACATACATCTCCTAATCATTTTGAGTCAGTTGACAAAACTCGTCCCGAGGATTCAATGGTAATTCTCAATCAGTTAACTGAAAATCCTGTTACTGATATTGATGAGTATATCAAGTCACTTGGTTGGGCTGAAAAATATAACTTCAAAATTGAGGTTGTAGATGAAAATGAAACAAAATTATTCATAACAACTGACATTTACGGTGATGTACCTAAATTCAGTACTGGTACAAGCGAAGTAATCGATGGCGTAACTCTTATGGGCAGGTCACTTGTTGTTACAAAGAATGTAACATTTGTACTTCATGTCGTTGACTCGGAAAATAATGTTAATAGTGTACTCTTTGAAATCGAGACTCTTGGTGAAGGTGCTCCGACACCTGAATATGCTCAAGTGTTGACAAAATCAGGTGATGCAGTAAGACTTTATCTTCTTCCGCCATCACTTGAGGGCGTAACAGACCTTGCAATAACAAATACTGAGCCTGTTGTGGTTTATGAGAATGATAAGGATTCAGTTTTCTACGGTTGTCCTTATTTATCATACAGCTTTGAAAAGGATACAGATGTAGTTGTTTATTATTCATACAAGTATAATTCAATAACTTATACAGGTGAAATCAAGACAACAATCAAGGCGATTGATGCAACTGTTCCTTATGTTGAAAGTGAAAAGTGGTCAGCAAATTATGAATCTAATGGTGAAAAGCTTACAAACAGCGACATCAGTGTACAGCTTGATTTTGATAAGGATTTGAGCAGTGTTGTACTTGTTAACGAAGCAGGTGAAGAAATTACAGCACCTGAGGGAGTGAAGGTTTCTAATCTTCAGGACAGAGTTACTGTTGTATTCAAGCAGAACACAACATCAAAGCTTTATCTTAAGGTTACAGCAACAGTTAACAAGAAGCAGACTGTAATTGAGCTTCCTGTTATCAGTACAATTGATAAGACTCCACCGGTAGTTACTGCAAGTGTTGAATACAGTGAAAATCATAGGAGTGCTGTTGTGACCTTTACAGCAGATGAATTGATTACACTCACAGGTGTAGCAGGTAGTGGCACATCTATATCACGTACAGTAACAGAAGTAGGAGAGAAGACATATAACATTTTTGATACTGCAGGTAATGTTGTAAGACTTAATGTTAATTTCTCTGAAATCATTACCGAGGACCTTGTACTTACAATTGGTATAAAGGGTAGTGATGGTAAGATAACTGTAATCGATGAGCCTGAAGAATATAACATCAAGGTTGGCGATACTTTCTACGCAAAGGTTTCCCGTGATTCAACAATCAGTGTAAGCCGTGGTGCAGAGGTTAATGCTCCTGCAGGTGAATGGGTAATGCTTACTGTAGAGGCTGATTCAGCAGGACTTTATCCAACAGTTTACGCAGTTGATGCTTATGGTAATTCAGCTTTTGCACAATTTGCAAAGATTCCTCTTGCTGATTATCTTGCTCCGTCACTTATTATCGACAAGGGTATCGTTTCTATTTCTATTGATGCAAGTGATGAAGAAGTAACAGAGCTTCTTCGTGATAATATAGTAGTATCAGATAATCGTACAACAACAAACAATCTTTTATTTACTTTTGAATATGTTCGTTCAGTTGGTAAGAATTCAGTTATTTATAAGGTTACTGATGAAGCGGGTAACACAACCTCAAGGGTTGGTTGGATTAGATTTTATGACGGAAACGAAGCTCGTATTACAGTGAACGGCGAAATTGTTGAAAGAGATTCAACAATTATTGTTGAAAATGGTACTCAGGAAATTACAGTTAACTTCTCAGGTGAACCATATAAGCTTGTATGGGAACAGGGAAGAAAGACAGCAGGTAATCTTAAAGTGGGTGCTACATACCTTACTGATGGATATTCAAAGGATACAAACAAAACATATCAGGTTAGTCTGGATGAATCAGGCTACTATACATTCCTTCTTACAACTCAGGGCAGAGATACAATCCGTTTTGTATTGTATGTGGAATAAGAAAGGTACCGAGGTGATAAATTTATGAAAAAAATCAATAAAATAATAGCGGTTATCTTAACCGTAGTTATCACTATTAGTGCATTTCCTCTTGCAGGTTTTGCTGCTGACGAAGATACTGTTCTTGAAATGGCAGATGAATATCTCGGAGTCACTTTATCACGTAAAAATGGTGGTTTCCTTATTTCAACCCGTGAAGGTGATAAGTTAAATAAAGCAGATAACGATAAGAATTTGCTTTATCCGTCTGAAGACTACGATACATCCTTCACATCCTTCCGTATTACAAGAGATAACGGAGATGTTGAGGAATATATCTTCGGCGGAAAATACGGTTTTCTTGGTATTGACAGTTCAGAAGTTGAAATCAGTCGAGATGGTAATACTCTTGTTGCAACATGGAATGTAAAAGACCTTGCAATTGAGCAGAGAATTTCTTTGCTTGACGAAACCTCAACTCAACATGGTATGTCACAGATAAGTTATTCGGTGACTTCATCAAAAGATGATGTTTCAAATGTCAAGG
>JAZSDZ010000008.1:0-6409 GCA_045531435.1 Candidatus Fimenecus sp. | reverse complement strand
GAATGGTGGCACACTTCCAATGATTACATCTTGTTCACCAGGTTGGATTAAGTACTGTGAACACTACTATCCTGAACAGATTCCTCACCTTTCAAGCTGCAAATCACCTCAGCAGATGTTCGGTGCAGTTATGAAGACATACTATGCTGAAAAGATGGGTATGGACCCTAAGGATATGGTTGTTGTTGGTATTATGCCTTGTACAGCTAAGAAATTTGAAACTCAGCGTGACGACCAGAATGCTTCAGGTTATCCTGATGTTGATATTGCTCTTACAACAAGAGAACTTGCAAGAATGATTGAAAGTGCAGGTATCTTCTTCAAGCATCTTCCTGATGAACAGTTCGACCAGCCATTCGGCGAAAGCACAGGTGCATCAACAATCTTCGGTGCAACAGGTGGCGTTATGGAAGCTGCTCTTCGTACAGCAGTTGAAAAGCTAACAGGTGAAACACTCGAAAACGTTGACTTCACAGAAGTTCGTGGTATGGACGGTGTTAAGGAAGCTGAATATGATGTTGCAGGTAAGAAGATTAAGGTTGCAGTAGCATCAGGTACAAAGAACGCAAAAGTTCTTATGGACCAGATTAAGAACGGTACAAGCGAATATCTCTTCATTGAGATTATGGGTTGTCCAGGCGGTTGTATCAACGGTGGTGGTCAGCCAATTCAGCACGCTGTTGTTCGTAACTTCGTTGACCTTAAGGCTCGTCGTGCAGAAGCTCTCTACACAGCTGACAGAAACAACGCAGTAAGAAAGTCACACGAAAATGAAGCTATCAAGACACTCTATACAGAGTACCTTGGCAAACCAGGTAGCCATAAGGCTCACGAAATTCTTCATACTTCATATGTGGCAAGAAAGAAATATTAATTTCTGATTATTAAAATAATGACGAGAAGTGCAGAAATGTGCTTCTCGTCTTGTTTTTTCACCTGATTTGTTATATACTATTTGTAAAGATGTGTAAGAGAAAGGTTTTATAATGTTAAGAAAATTTATTTCCATATTACTTGTGCTGATTCTTGTTTTTTCGTGCACAGCCTGTAACGGCGTTAAGGAAGAATCAACAACAGAGCCCTTTGAAACTACAACTCAAGTGCCTACAGTTATGGTAACCATTCCTGAAGGATATACACTTGTGCGAATTTCCTGGCTTTTGGAAGAAAAAGGACTTTGTGTAGCAGAGGATTTTGTTGATGCTTGTCAGACATATACAGAATGGATTGATTTGACACAGTATCCATTTTTGACGGACTTACAAAATGCTGAAAATGTTTGTTTATATCTTGAAGGATACTTTTTCCCACTCACATATGAAATTCCTATCAATGCAACACCACAGGATATAATAAAAATGTTTCTTAGCGGAACAAAAAAGATGTTTGACGATACATTTATGCTTATGGTAGAGCAAAGTGGATTTTCTCTCCATGAAGTTTTAACTTTGGCATCAATTATTGAAAAAGAAGCGAAGCTTAACGAGCAACGACCAATGATTTCATCTGTAATTCATAACAGACTTAAAGTCGGAATGAAAATTCAATGCGACCCAACAGTAAATTACTGTGATGGAGTAATTAAACTGATTTATCCTGAAAAATATAAGGAGTTTTCACAGTATTACAGCACATATAAATGTGATGGTATTATGGCTGGGCCGATTTGCAATCCAGGAATGAAATCAATTGAAGCAGCATTGTCGCCTGTAGATACTGACTTTTTATATTTTATTGTTGGTACAGTTCCACCATATGAAGCAAAATATTCCGAAACATTTAAGGAACACGATGCGTTCTGGCGTGCGAATAAAGACAGATTAACAGGAAAATAACATTTTAGATGTAGAAAAGAGGACCCCACTCATGAGAGTGAGGTCCAATTTTTTATTATGTATTAATGAGTTTCTTATTATTTTCTTTCTGCAAGGAAATTGACAATACTCATAGCACCACCAAAACCAACAAAGCAGAATATGAAGACACATAACCAAGGCATTTCCATTATCATTGGTATAGTTTCTTGTGGACCTTCAAAGAAAAGTGTAATAATTGCACAAACAAGTATCATTCCAAGCGTCATAAGAATTCCGAATAATAACCCCATAAACAATGCACCGAATAATATCATTGGTATTGAAACGATTTTCTGGTTATCGTATATTTTGCGTTCTTCTTTGGTTAGTTTGGTGAGTTCGGCTTTCTTTACGGCAATACGAACAATATTCTCTAAATTATGGGATAAAGCATATTCATTAAAACATGTTTCATATGTTATTTCATTTATGAATCGTTTTCCGTCTGCATTGAAGAAACAGGAAAATACATCATAAATATTTGTGTTTTTACGCAACATTGCCGTGCCACATAACAACCTAATTGTAAACTGTTCCGAATAATATTCTTCATTGCAGTAAATATGATACTCGACATTTTTTTCATTACCCACAAAGTAACTCATTTTGTATGATTGTGCAAGGCGGATTTTATCAATACTACCATGTTTGATAAAATGGGGATAAGTTCCGGAATATCCGTTTAACTCCATAAGATGTTGAATCTTATTACGCAATTCGGTTAAGTCTTTTTTATCGCAACAAACATCAGATTTTATCGAATATTCTGCTTGTGATTCTAAAACTTTATTGTAGATTTTTCTCCAAAGAGGCTCATATTTTGCCTGATTTAATTTTGCTTTGATTCGTTCAGACATCTGAATTCGTTTGTTACAATTACTTAATATTTTTTCAAACTTTTCAAAATCCTTTAAAAGAGAATTATAATTAAATCCTTTTATGTAAGATTTAAGTACAGAGAACTCACAGAGCATAGTTTGTGTATCACTATACATCCAGTGGAAAGCCTTTAACTCTTCAAATAATGGTAAAAGTTCCTTTTCCTTTTCATTAAAACAATGGTTGCCGATATGTTTTTCTTTTTCAATAATATCAGAAACAGTTTCTACAAGATAATCCCAAGGGTCTGTGCTGAAAATTGATGAGGTGGCATTAAATATTTCTTCTTTTATTTCTGCATCTGAAAAACGTATAACAAGTGATTGTTCAATTTCTTTATCGTGATTATAAGTAACACCGACTAAACGATATCCTTCTTCATCTTTTATAAAGGTGCCGATTCCATCAAAAGAAATATAATCAATTGTTTCTTCAGGAATATCACTTATATTTTTTAGGATTAATGTTATACGACAGGAAGATGTTTCCCCACAATTGATATAAATGTCATGGTCAAGTATAGTAGTTTCAGACACAAAAAAACCGTCTTGTACTATCTGCCAAAGTGCATTTTTTATATTTTCCGGAAAATCAACAGCATTTTTATCAAAAAGTTGCTTTTGTTTTGTGCCTACATTTTCCACATGAATATAGCAAGACTTAAGAAAATCAAAAAAGTCAGAATTACTTGAATCTTCTGAAATAAATTTTTTTACATTGTTCGGAATTTCAACTCCGTTAAGATAGGTCTTTTTAACCCATTTTCTGATTTTGGTCTGTTCTCTTGAAGATTTTGTTTCAGGATTTCCGAAAACATCACAAATTACCGAATAATGAGATGAAAAGATTTCAATAAAATTATAATCAATCTTGCTTATATCCATTTCGACACCACTTTTCTTTATATTTCATTTTATCATTTAACATATGTTTTGTAAATACATAAAATAAGGACCTACCCTTACGGATAGGTCCAATTTTATTATTATGAAAACTTTTAATTAGTCTTCTTTTGGAGCGTAGAGAGCCTGAAGACGAGTAAGGTGTTCATATCTTTCTTTTGCTGTTTCCTCAGCCTTTGCGAAGAGAACTTCTGCTCTTTCTGGGAATGCACGAGAAAGTGATGAGTAACGTGCTTCGTTCATAAGGAAGTCACGGTAGCTTGTCTTAGCTTCTTTGCTATCAATTGTGAATGGGTTCTTGCCCTGTGCCTTGAGAGCTGGGTTGTAACGGAACATGTTCCAGTAACCACAATCAACAGCCTTCTTCATTTCAGCCTGGCAGTTAACCATACCACCCTTGATTGAGTGCATTTCACAAGGAGCATAAGCGATGATGATTGATGGACCATTGTAAGCTTCAGCTTCTGTAATAGCCTTAATTGTCTGGTTGTTGTCAGCACCCATAGCAATCTGTGCTACGTAAACATAACCATAGCTCATTGCGATTTCAGCAAGGCTCTTCTTAGCGATGCCCTTACCTGCAGCAGCGAACTGTGCAACCTGACCGATGTTAGAAGCCTTAGAAGCCTGACCACCTGTATTTGAGTAAACTTCAGTATCGAATACCATGATGTTTACGTCTTCACCAGCAGCGAGAACATGGTCAACACCACCGAAACCGATGTCGTATGCCCAACCGTCACCACCGAAAATCCATACAGATTTCTTTGAAAGGTATTCTTTGTTTTCAAGAATGTCTTTCTTCATTTCGCAATCGCAATCGAAACCTTCAAGAGCAGCAACAAGAACTTCAGTAGCTGCTGTGTTCTTGCTACCATCTTCAAGAGTTGCAAGGTATTCGTTAGCAGCTGCAACTACATTTTCAGGAGTGTTGCAGTTTTCAAGAATAGCCTTAACATCATCGATAAGACGATTTCTGATGGCCTTCTGACCAAGGTACATACCGTAACCGTGTTCAGCGTTATCTTCGAAGAGTGAGTTAGCCCATGCAGGACCGTGACCGTCTTTATTTACTGTATATGGAGATGTTGCAGCAGGACCACCCCAGATTGATGAACAACCTGTAGCATTTGAAATGTACATTCTGTCACCGAAGAGCTGTGTGATAAGTCTTGCATAAGCTGTTTCAGCACAACCTGCACATGAGCCTGAGAACTCAAGAAGTGGAGTCTTGTACTGGCTACCGATTACTGTGTTGTCAGCAACATCATCTTTAACTGTTACATTTTCAACCATGTAGCCGAATGCTTCCTGCTTGTAGTCCTGAGATTCACGAGAAACCATCTTAAGTGAAGCTGTAGGACAAACGCCAACACAAACTCCGCATCCCATACAGTCAAGTGGAGAAACTGCAAGTGAGTACTTGTAAACGCCCTTGCCTTTACCAGCCTTCTTGTCAACTATCTGAGCACATTCAGGAGCATTTGCAGCTTCTTCTTCTGTAAGAAGGTATGGACGGATTGTAGCGTGTGGACATACATAAGAACACTTGTTACACTGAGCACAAGTACTTGCATCCCATTCAGGAACCATAACTGCAACACCACGTTTTTCGTAAGCAGCAGCACCCTGTTCAAACTGACCGTCAACGTGGTCCATAAATGTTGAAACTGGGATTGAGTCACCATCCATCTTGCCTACTGGAAGCATGATGTTGTCAACCATCTTAACGAGCTTTTCAGCACCAACTGAAGCAACAGCAGCTGCATCGTCAGTAGCATTTGCCCAATCAGCAGGAACGTCAATCTTAACATATGCAGTAGCACCTGCGTCGATTGCCTTTTCGTTCATTTCAACGATTTCTTTACCCTTCTTCATGAACTTCTGAGCTTTTTCTTTCATATAGCCAATAGCTTCTTCAGCAGGAAGAACCTTAGCAAGTGAGAAGAAAGCAGACTGAAGAACAGTGTTTGTACGCTTACCAAGACCAATCTGAGCAGCAAGGTCAATAGCATTAACTGTGTAAAGTTGAATGTTGTTTTCAGCAATATATTTCTTTGTTTCAGCGTTAAGCTTAGTTGCAAGTTCTTCAGGAGTCCACTGACAGTTAATAAGGAATACACCGCCCGGTTTAACGTCCTGAACCATCTTGAAGCCTTTTTCTACATAAGATGGGTTGTGACAAGCAACGAAGTCAGCTTTATTGATGTAGTATGGGCTCTTGATTGGTTTGTCACCGAAACGAAGGTGAGAAATTGTAATACCACCTGTTTTCTTTGAGTCATACTGGAAGTAAGCCTGAACATATTTATCTGTGTGGTCACCGATAATCTTGATAGAGTCTTTGTTAGCACCAACAGTACCATCACCGCCAAGGCCCCAGAATTTACATTCGATTGTGCCTTCTGCAGCTGTGTTTGGAGCTGGTTTTTCTTCAAGTGAAAGGTGAGTAACGTCGTCGTGGATACCAAGTGTAAACTGACGAGCTGGTGTTTCAGCATTGAGGTGTTCGTAAACTGCAAAGATGCTTGATGGAGGTGTGTCTTTTGAACCAAGACCGTAACGACCACCGCAAACCTTAGCTGTTCTACCCATTTCGTTAAGAGCTGCGATTACGTCAAGGAAGAGAGGTTCACCGATTGAACCAGGTTCCTTAGTTCTGTCAAGAACTGCAATCTTCTTAGCTGTTTCTGGGATAGCTTCGCAGAATGCTTTAGCTGAGAATGGTCTGTAAAGACGAACCTTAACAAGACCAACTTTTTCACCCTTAGC
>JAZSDZ010000018.1:0-20556 GCA_045531435.1 Candidatus Fimenecus sp. | reverse complement strand
TCAAGTGTTTCAATATTCTTTGCTTCGTCAAATGTAAGCTCCTGTTTTTCAAATGAATTGATTGATGCATCAAGAAGTTCAATAACACATTTACGCATTGTATCAAGTTCTGCAACAGCCTCGTCTGAAATTGCAAGTTTTTCATGATTTCGTACAACAAGAGCTTCGCTTAAGTTAACAGCGTGGTCACCGATACGCTCAATATCATTTGTAACATGGAAAAGACGGCCGATATATTTCGCATCTGAATAGTCCAAATCAAGTGCATTAATTTTGACAAGATGTCTTGTAATACCGTGATTCAGGAAGTTAATAACCTCTTCCACAGACTCAATCTTTTCGGTTTTTGAAGTATCATTTTTAATTAAAGCAACTGCAGCTCGGTCAAAGTTATCTCTTGCAAGATGAGCCATTCTGACAACTTCTTTACCAATCTGTTCAACAGCAACAGGAGGTGTTGCAAGAAGCTTTTCATCATAGAACTTAAATTCAAGTTTAGAGTCCTCAGGTTCTTTATCAGGAACAAGAATACAAGCTGCTTTTATAATCAAATTTGCAAATGGGAAGAGAATAATTGTATTGACAACATTGAATATGATATGAGCAACCGAAATCTGTGCTGAAACATTATCACTTATACTTTCAAGAAGTGTTGTATAAGGTGTAAATGCAGTAATAAGCAAGAAAATGATTGTACCTATAACATTAAAGAGCAAATGCATAACAGCTGTTCTTTTTGAATTTGTTTTTGAACCAGCTGCAGAAAGAAGTGCAGTTACACAAGTGCCAATATTCTGTCCTAAAAGAATATAAACAGCAAATTCAATTGGTACAAGTCCTTGTAATGCAAGTGCCTGTAATATACCAATACTTGCTGAAGAACTTTGAATAATCGCAGTAAGAACAACACCAATTAAAACACCTACGACAGGATTGCTGAAATTTGTCATAAAGTATGTGAAAACTTCTGACTCACCTAATGGTGCCATACCATAAGCCATCAATTCCATACCAACAAAAAGCATACCAAAGCCTGCTACAGTTTGTCCGATATGTTTTATAATATCTTTCTTCACAAAAAGCATTGCAAATACACCAAGAAGCAATGCAACAGGTGCAATCATACCCAAATCCATTGCAATGAGCACACTTGTAACAGTCGTACCGATATTTGCACCCATAATAACGCCGATTGCCTGAGCAAGATTCATAAGTCCCGCATTAACAAAACCTACAACCATAACAGTGGTAGCTGATGAACTTTGAATAACTGCAGTAACAAGTGCACCCATAAGAACAGCTAACAATCTGTTTTTAGTGAGGACACCAAGAATTTTTTTCATCTTTGAACCTGCTGCGTATTCAAGGCCCTGTCCCATAGCGTCAATACCATAAAGGAACAAGCCTATACCTGTGAAAAATGACAATAAATTCATAACTTCCATAATGTTTTTCTCCTTATTTTGCCATCTTCAACTTTTCGTTGTACTTATATTCAGTACCACGATTTCCAAGGTGGAATACAGTTTTGTTTTTAATCTTAAACCAAAGTTTTTTCTCAATTCTTGAATAATTAATGTCTTTTGATTTCATATACATTTTGAAAAAATTTAATCTCTTATAGAAATCTTTATAGTTCTTCAATTTATCTTGAGTCCAAGCATTTTCGGCAAAAGCAAAAATTCTCGGATAAACTGAAAATTCCCATGCGTCATATGTATCAATCCACTCTGACCAGGATTCGAATTCAATACCCATCACATTTTTCTCGTTTATAAAGCCTGACTTCACAACATCAAACTTATAAACCTTTTTTAACGGAACAATTGAATACGTATAATCAAAATATAATGCAGGACAAGTAGAAACAATAAATTTTCGTTTATTATTTTCATTCTTAATCCACGATGGAGAACGATACAACCAATAATGACCAACTACATCTGAATCAGTATTGCCACCGATACCATCATTCCATTCAATACTTGTCTTACAAAGTTTTTTAAGTATTTTATTAACACGGTTGTTAAAATAAACCTGCAATTCCTTACCCTTTGTAATTCCAAGTTCTTTCATTTTTGCCTGACACACAGGACATTCATTTTCCCAAAGCTTATGTCCTTTTACAGCTTCGTCACCACCCATATGGAAATACTTATATGGAAAAAGCTCTGCGACTTCAGTTAAAAGTTTTTCAACAAAGTCATAAGTTTCTTCCTGTCCTGCACAAAGAATATCTTTAGTAACTCCATTCTCACAGAATACTTCATAATCTCCTTTTAAGCAAGAAAGTTCAGGATATGCTGCAAGCATTGCTACAGTATGACCCGGCAAGTCGATTTCAGGAATTATGTCAATGCAAAGATTTTTTGCGTACTCGACAATTTCTCGTATTTCACTCTTTTTATAATAATGAAAATACTCGTCTCCGCCCTTTTGAATACCAGCCTTACTTAATATTTCAGCACCGCCAAGAAGTTCATACTGTCTTTTACTGCTGATTTCATTAAGTAATGGAAAAACTTCACTTTCAATTCTATAACCCTGGTCATCACTTAAATGCCAATGGAATTTATTAATCTTTAAAAGTGATAAATTATCGAGAGTTTTTTTCACTGCCTCTACACCATAGAAATGACGAGCTTCATCCATCATTCCACCACGATATGAATATTTAGGATAATCATATACATATGCACAGTTAAGTACTGCTACTCCACTTGCTTTTTTTGATTGCATTACCATTATTTTAAGTGTAACAGCACCATAAAATGCGCCATTTTCATCTGATGCAGAAATATTTATTCCATCAGATGTAATATGGAGTTTATATCCTTCAGCAGGAATATTTTTATCCTTAAAAATTTTTATAAAGCCATTATCAGCACTTTTTTTAGTTTTAAGAAAATTTGAAATATATCTTCCTGCTTTCATAAATTCAGGAACACAAAGCACTTTAGTATCTGATGTTACAATATATGTTCCATCAAGTACATCATATTTTTGTGGCTTAGGAATAATACTATACTTTGCTACGCTCATCTTAATTCCTCCAGAACCTTTTTGCAATAATCAGGCACATCCGAAATCAAAGCATCACAGCCCCATTTTGCAAATCGTATTATTTCTTCTTCCTTATTAACTGTCCAAGGATTTACTGCCATTCCTAAATTATGAAGTTCCATAACCTCTTTCTGAGTTATGAGTTTTCTATGTGGATGTGCTGCATTTGCATTTAACTGTTTACAATATTTTGCAACACCAAATGTCATAATTTCATTACCTAACTCATCGTTTTCATACAAAAGACCTGTTTTAACATTACTGTCAATTTCCTTTACAAGTCTTATACATTCAGGGTCAAAGCAGGACACGATTGAATTGTCAACAATACCATACTGATGAATTGTTTCAACAACCTTTTTAACAAGGTCACAATCCTTTTTAGGTGGCTTAATTTCAATATTTATTAATTTCATTGTTTTTGTCAAATCGAGTAATTCAGGAAGTGTTGGTAATGACACGCCTTTAAAATCATTACTGAAATATGAACCAAAGTCATATTTTTTAAGTTCAGAAAGTGTCATTTCATCAACTCGACCAACACCATTTGAAGTTTCATCAATAGTGTAGTTATGACAAATTACAATATGACCGTCCTTTGATAAATGAACATCTGTTTCAAGTCCGTCAGAATTAAAATCTATCGCTTTTTGAAAAGCAGGAAGCGTATTCTGTGGAGCAACTTTATTTGCACCTCTATGGGCTAACACAAGTGGCATAAAAAAACCTCCTTGGAAAAATTTAAAATTTCACAAATAATATTTTACCAAAGAGGATATAAGTTTGTAAAGATTTTATTTATATTTTTTTAATAATCCTTCACATATTTCTACAATTTTAAATTTTAATTTATATCTGCTTCCATTACATACAATTTCATTTTCTTCTTTATCTAATACATTGTCGATTTCACATTGTGAATTAGCAGCAGGAAGACACATTGGCGGAAATATTATACACCACCAATTTTTACCCTTACCCTCACCTATTACAACTTTAACAGCTGTATAGTAACCTGCAGGAAGCGTTATTGCATTTTCATATGTTCTTGTGTTGAAATAATCTTTTTGTACCGTAACATTTACATCATAATCAAAACCATTGTTATGAATTACTGATAAAGCTGTTTTTTCTAACTCATTAATGTGTGGTAATATTTTTTCTTCTGCCTGTTCAGCTGTGATTGAACCATCAAAAAGCTCTTTTCCTTTGACAAGTATAGCATCACGCACTTCCAACTTCAATTGTTGGTCTATGTCGCTATCAGAATTTGCTATAACATGCATTCGCAACATTTTATCTCTTATTTCGTCGCATTGCTTAGAGAAAGCGCCTATATTTCCAATAAAACAAATTGCTAATGCCAACGCAAGGGATAATTGGATTTTAAACATTTTTTTCATTTTAATCACTCCTGTTAAAATGATTTTTAACTGATAAAAGTAATTTTAAACAAAAAATAACGGAGAACGAATCTCCGAATGTTAGGTAATATTAAAAATTGGAGTTTATAAAGATAAGTGCAAAGTACAAAACACAAAGCACAAAATGTTGGAACTGAATTGTAATTTAAAATAGAAGGTTATTTTGAGGAACGAAGTGACAAAGAATCCCTGTTGGTTAACATGTAACCTTTTGTGAAGAGATTCTTCGCTACGCTCAGAATGACCTACTCCCTCACAGAAGAAGCGTAGCAGGCATGGAAACCTGCCACTATCTGAAATCAGACTCCTAGACAAATTATATTTTAATATATAAAAACACCCCACAAAGTCGGCCATAGCGAATAATAACCTGCGTGTTAGCAGGTGGGTGCTCTCCGTTTACTTCTGTGCTCCCTTCGTCCGTCATTGACGGGAGGTCTGCTCCCCATAAATCGAGTACAAGCTCCCTTTTAAAGAGTGTTGGGTTAATATCAGCTATGGTTATCGGGCTTCGCAGGGTGAAAACATTATTGATTACGATTATATTATTCCTCTTCAAATGAGAACAATTCAGATAATCTTTCTTCAAAGATTTTACCAATTTCATTAAATTCAGCATCATCTTCAATTGGTTCTAAATATGTCTCTCCGTCTTCCTCACATACTTTAAGAATAATCAACTCACCGTCATCATCGATTATGTCCTCTGCTTCATCATAAACAGGAAGAAGAGCAACATATTTAGCAGTATCAGTTTCAATTCTGTCAAGTTCTTCAAAAACGTGTTCAACGCCATTTTCGTCAATTACTGACACAATATCAGGATTAAATTCTTCACTCATTATTAAAATCTCCTTTGTTATTTCTGTTAGTATTGTATCTCAAATTATTAATTCAGTCAACTGTTAAATATTGAAAATGCCGCACATCAGTACGGCATCATTATTATATAATATAAACACCTGATTTCAAAACAACAATTTCTTTTCCGCAAGAACGAAGGTATTTATATACAGGTTCGTCAAATAGTCTGAAATCACTTACTGAATAATCATTGAGATTAATTTTTCTGATTTTTTTTGATTCAAGACAACATATAAAAAGCTCATTGTCATATTTTGAGATTGAAACAGGATATTGGAATGTTGCAGCTTCAGGTGAACCGATTCTCATACTGAATTTTTTATGAGAAACAGAATAACTGACAACACAATTTTTTTCAGGAATAACGCTCCAGAACTGTCTGCCATCAGCAGCAACACCACGGATTTCACTACCTTGATACATAAGGTCACTTGTCCAAATCATTTCACCTTCAGGTGAGAAAATGCCTGTTTCACCACTATCATAAACAACAACAGAATGTTTACTTGGCATAATATCTGCATCACAAGAAACATAGTCACCTAATTGTTCTGCTATTTTTTTATATTCCGAACCATATTTATTAAGTAAATAA
The DNA here is from genome assembly GCA_045531435.1 of Candidatus Fimenecus sp. Lineage (GTDB taxonomy): Bacteria > Bacillota > Clostridia > Oscillospirales > Acutalibacteraceae > Fimenecus. The sequence continues at coordinate 14,610 of JAZSDZ010000018.1, read as the reverse complement.
ACACTTTTAGTCACAGGAGTATTCTGCATTCTTTTTATATCGTATCCATAGAAATTAACTTTAACAGAGCCGTTTTCAAGAACAGCTTTCTGTGTAAAAATGATACCATTAGAGAATGCGATGATGTCGTAAACTGAATCAACTATTTTATGCATAAAATCACCGCTTGAAATATATAAAAATTTAAGTTATACGCTAATTGGTGATATTATTATACATATTTTTTATTATTCGGTCAATACTCTTAATTTGTTTTTACACCCATTTTCACTATTCATACATTCGGTATCAGTACAAACAATCTTTTTTGATCCGTCATTACTGATGATTTCTTGTAAAATCACATTCTTCTCGCAAAAAGTACAATACTGTTCATAAGTAAATTTTGTTTCGCACATAAAATTGCCTCCTATATATATTTCAAATAAATATATTCTTCCGAAGAATATTTTAAGCAGATAATTAATAAAAATTTATTGACATAACAAAATCAGGAGGAAATTAAATGCAATCTGCAAAAGTATTTTTAGGAATAATGTTTTCAATTTACATTTTATTTATATTTATATCATTGATAAAATCGAAAAGGTTTTTCACATCCTTATTTTTGACTGTACTTCAAGGTGTATGTTCATTGTTTGCTGTCAATTTATTGGGACAATATTTTTCAGTTCATATACCTGTTAACGGATGGACAATCGGAGTGTCATCAATCGGTGGAATTTCAGGCGTAATTATGATGTTATTATGTGACGGATTTATGATGTAAACTATTAATAGTTATTTCTCAAAAAGTTCCTCTAAAAAGGGACTTTTATTTTATAATAATATTATATGTTAAATGCTTTACTATTTTTTTATTCTGTGTTAAAATAATAACGATATTTGTAGTAATATGTCAAAATCAGTTTTGAGGTTAATTCATATGGAAATATTTTCAACTATTATTGAAGTAATTGGTGTAGTGGCATTCTCAATTTCAGGTGCTATGGTTGCAATCAGGAGAAAGACTGACCTTTTTGGCGTTATTCTTCTTGCGATAATTACTGCACACGGTGGCGGACTTACAAGAGATGTTGTTTTCAGTTTTTCACCTCCTGCTATTTTCAGTATAAAGTCATATATAGTAATATGTGTCGTTGTTGCTATCATTGTATTTCTTTTTGCAAGAAAATTCAGCCATACATATCTTGAAAATGAACTAAAAATTGAGCATACAAACGATGTTTTTGACGCACTCGGTCTTGGTGTTTTTGCAGTAATCGGAGTAAAGGTTGCATTTGAACACGGTCATACTGATGATGCTCTTATAAGCATTACCTGTGGTCTTTTAACAGGTATTTGTGGTGGTATGCTTCGTGATGTTCTAACTAACTACACTCCTTTTGTGTTGGTTAAGAGAATTTATGCACTTGCTGCCCTTGCAGGTGCTTCTGTATATTATCTTCTTCATATTTACGGGCATATTTTACACATAGGTGATGAATTAGCCCTTGTATTAGGAATCGCAGTAACATTTATTTTAAGAATTCTTGCTATGACATTTAAATGGAATATGCCTGTAGCAATTAAATAAGGTGATTAAATGGAAGGAAAAGCAACCATTATTGCTGTCGCAGGTAAAGGCGGAGTTGGTAAAACTTCTCTTTCTGCAACTATTGTCAGATGTCTTGTTGAAAAATATCCTGACAAGAAAATTTTGGCTATTGATGCTGACCCTGCTGTTGGTCTTTCAACTGCATTGGGAATTGATGTTAAACTGACAATTGATGACATCAGAAAAGAGATTATCGCATCGGTTGATGAGGGCGATACAAGGACTGCTATTGAGCTTTTAGGTGAGGCAAAATACAGAATTTTTGATGCCCTTGTTGAAACTGACGGATATTCATTCATTGCAGTTGGTCGTCCTGAAACAGCAGGTTGTTATTGTAAAATCAATTCATACTTGAAAGAAGTAATTTCAATTCTTTCAAATGAGTTTGATTATGTTGTAATTGACGGCGAAGCAGGTATTGAACAGATTAATCGTCGTGTTATGGAAAAGGTTACTCACCTGCTCCTTATAACTGACCCAAGTAAAAAAGGTTGTCAGGTTATTAACACTATTAAATCTGTTGCCGACGATCTTGTTATGTATGAAAAAATTGGTGTAATTATTAATCGAATGGCTGATGGAAGTCTGAAAGATTATATTGATACAAATGGCATTCCTGTATTAAGTTACATTGAGGATGATAAAAACTTATCTATGTTTGATATTAAGGGAGAAAACATTTTTAATCTTCCTGCTGAGTCAAATGTGGTTAATGGTGTAAAAAAAGCACTTAATGAAATTGGGGTAATATAAATGAAGGATTTAAAACATTTAATCTACTTTGAAAACCTGTTGCAAGAGGCTAATAATGACCTTGTTAAACAAGCAACAGATGATGGCAAACTTGCAATTGCATATACTTGCTACCATATTCCCGAAGTTTTACTCAATCTTGACAATTGCTTTTCAGTAAGACTTCGAGCACCAAGAACAGGCTCAATGGATATTGCAACTTATTATATGAGTTCATTCCTTTGTGGTTACAGTAAGGCATTGCTTGAAAGAGGTATTGAGGGTGGTTACAACTTTCTCTCTGCTCTTATCGGCTCTGAAACTTGTTCAGAAATGAATCGTACTTATGAGCATTTTGAACTTCTTAATCTTGTTCCAAACGATAAATTCTTTGTAACATTCCTTGATTCACCTTTCAAGATTGAACAGCACACAGTCAAGCACCTTGCACATCAGTTAAGAGTTAAGGTTCTTGATAAACTTCAAGAGGTTTATGGTGTTGACACAAGTGATGAGGCTATTAGAAAAGCTGTTACCGAACACAATGAAATCTGCCGACTTATTACTGAAATCGGTGAATACAGAAAAGAAGAAAACCCAAGAATTACGGGATATGAATTCCACGTTATTTGCCTTGTTACATATTGTTGTCCTAAATATTTAATTCTCGACAAGCTTCGCGAGACTGCTGAAGAATTAAAGACAAGAGAGCCTGATGCAAAGAAAAATTACAGAGCAAAAATTGTTGTTGTAGGCTCCGAAATGGATGACCCTGACTTTACAAAGCTTATTGAGGACTCAGGTGCTTTGGTTGTTGCTGACAGATTCTGTTTCGGCTCACTTCCGGGTCGTGAAGAAATCATTTTAAATGATGAAGACGATGTTCTTACTCAAGTTGCTCTTCATTATATGAAAACAAGTCAATGCCCAAGATATATGAGTCACGAAAAAGTACAAGAAAGACGAGATTATATCAAATATCTTGTTGACGAATATCACGCAGACGGCGTTCTTTATGAACAGCTTAAATTCTGTGAATACTGGGGATACGAAAGAGCACTTGCTTCTTACGTTATGAACGACGACTATGGTGTTCCTACTGCAGCAGTTGACAGACAATACACAGCATCTGCATCAGGACAGTTGAGAACTCGAGTTCAGGCTTTTGTTGAAAGTCTTGAAATCAAGAAAATTCAGAAGGCAAAGGAGATGAAGAATAATGGATAATTACGGTAAGCTCTATAAAGAGCATACAGCCATATTAAAACACAGAGAATGGCGTGGCTTTAAAGACACAATGTATGATTATTATCGTTGGCTTGTCACTTGGAAAGATATTATCAAGATGGCACTTAAAGCTCCTGTTTCAACTGTTAAGGGTATCTGGAGATACCGTTGGATGGCATCTTATCTTTCTGCTCCATCATTTGTTGACCGTCATGTCGCAGGACTTCGTGGTCCACAGCTTCGTATGGCTCACCTTCATTACAATATGATTGTTAAGCATACAACCGATTTAATAAATATTTCACTCAAGGCTGACGAAAAAATCAATCCTAAAAACAAGCTTTCAAAGAAAATTGTTTTGATGGATGAAATTGTTCCAAATGAAATATTTACAGGCTTTCCTAACCTTATTCCAATCCCATTACAGACATTACCTATTTTCTTATCTTCAATGGTTGACCAGCAGATTACACCACCTTACCTTGAGGTAACTGAAAGCTTTGGTGTTCCTGCTGACGTTTGTCCGTTGCCAAGTGCCGAAGCAGGTGTTGCAATCGAGGACGACTATCCAAAAATCGGTTGTTGTATGGTTGGTACAAATATGCCTTGCGATGGTTCAATTATGAACTCATCATTCCTTGACAGAAGACTTAATCTTCCTACTCACTTCTTTGGTGTCCCACTTCGTTATGACGGTAATGATGTTCAGGAATATGCAGTTGACGAAATCAAGTCTTTAATCAAGTTTATTGAAGACCAGACAGGTGAAAAGTTCGATTGGGATGCTTTCTTCAAGAGAATGAAGGATTACAACACTCAGCTTGATTACGAATTACAGAAATGGGATGTAAACAAGACTGATTATCCGCAGATGACAGGTGCTTGTTTCTGGCTTTACAGAATTTTCTATTTCAATCTTTCAGGTGGTTCAAATGAGAGATTCATTAAAGTTGACGAAAAGGTCAACAAGATTATGATGAAGGCTTATGAAAAGAAAACTCCTGTTTCAAAGGAAATGCGTCATCGTGCAGTTGTATGGTCATGCCCTGCTAACTATTATACAAGCTTTGCAAACTGGCTTGAAAACTGTTGGGGCATTAACGTTGTTATGGATATGGAAACAATGATTTCGTATCTTCCTATCAACACAGAAGATAAAGAACTTGCTCTTCAGGACCTTGCAAAAACATATCAGCGTTCAATTATGAGAACCCATACAAAGGGTGGTTACAAGCATGTTGTTGACCAGCTCTGGAAAATTGTTGACGAGTATAATGCTGATACAGTAATTATGTATGACCAGATTTCTTGTAAAGGAATGGATGGTCTTACAGGTATTTTTGATGACCAAGCAAGAGAAAGAAATGTAAACTTTATCTGGGTTAAGCAGGACCTTATGGACCCACGTACAATTTCAAGACGAGAAATGCGTGACCAGGTAAACAAATATATGCAGACAGTTTTACAGGAAGAGCCTCTTGATGCATCTCTTGTAGATTTTGAAGACGATTTAGCTTGGTAAAGGAGATTAAACTATGAAATATTTTGGTGGATGTGACGTAGGTTCTACCTACACAAAATGTGTAATCCTTGATGAAAATGGCAATATGGTTGCCAACGTTACAAACAGAAGTAAAATTAACCCTGTTCAGAGTGCTGAAATTGCTCTCGACGATGCAGTAGCACAAGTTAACGGACTTAGCTCTGCAAAGGAGCTTACATATCTTATCGGTACAGGGTATGGTCGAAACAAAGTTCCGTTTGCTGATGAAAACATTTCTGAAATCAGTTGTCACGCTATGGGTGTACATGTTACTAACCCTGAGGTTAAGGCAATTATTGATATCGGTGGTCAGGACGTTAAGGGTATTTCAATTGATACTGACGGTACTGTTAAAAACTTCGCTATGAACGACAAATGTGCTGCTGGTACAGGTCGTTTCTATGAAGCAATGGCTAATGCATTTGAAATGACATTACCTGAATTCTCAAAACTTTCACTTAATGCTAAAAACACTATTCCGATTACTGCACAGTGTACAGTTTTTGCTGAATCAGAAGTTATTTCACTTGTTGGTGAAGGCAAACCTATGGATGAAATCGCAGCAGGTATTCAGCTTGCAGTTGCAAAGCGTTGTTTCGTAATGGCTAAAAAAGCAGGAGCTGTTGACAGCATTACTCTTACAGGTGGTTGTGCTAAAAACGACGGTCTTAAAAAGGCTATTGAAAAAGTTCTTAAAATCAATGTAGTTGAATTAAAGACTGACCCACAGCTTATGGGTGCTTTAGGTGCTGCAGAATATGCTCGTCAGAAAGGTCTTGCAAAGGTGGACTAAATGGATATTGTTTTAATTATTTTAGGTGTTGTTCTTGCACTTTTTGTAATCACTTTTGCAATTTATTGGTTCAACCTTGATATGAAGCTTGTAAGAGTTATTTACGATTGGTTGCAGACACACTATGACAAAATGAAGAGAGATAAGAAGTTATAATGAGATTATACAATAACCTTATCAATGAAATCAAAAGCAGTTTATGTGGTGCTAACCAAGTCAAAAGTGATGTTTTATTGAATTCAACTAATAAGAATTCTGTAATTTTCTTGTCCGATACAGCTTTTGAGCTTGGTGGTAACAACAAGCCTTGTGTCAGCAGTCTTGCTGTCTCAAGTGATATGGAATTTTCAAATTCTGTGTATTTATTGGGCGATGACCTTAATAAAATCAAGGCTGACTCCCCTTTTGGCAAATTTGTATTTATACAAGTTGAAGATTTTGAGAATGAGCAGGACACATTCAATATAATCAAAGATTTAGAGGCTTTAAGATACCATTTATCCATTGACGGATTTATGATAAGAGCATCTGCACTCAATATGCGAGAGCAAATAAGAGTCAGTAAAAAGGCTGTTAAGTCAGGTGTCACTTTTGCAGATTATGGCAATACTCTTTTACAAGAATATCTTAAATTTTCTTATGTAAAAAGCGTTGAAGTTTACTTTGTAACTGATTATGATAATTTTGAAAAACTTAATTCTGTTGCAAAGAAAATCAGTCAAACCACTTCTGCATTAAATCATATTTTTGACAATGTGATGTTTGATTGTTCAACTTGCAATCTTAAAGAAATATGTGATGAAGTTGACGGATTAAAAGAATTGCATTTGAAAACTGCAAAAAAGTGAATAAACATAGAAAAAGAGGCTTTGATTAGCCTCTTTTTTATATCGGTACGATGTGGGCATCGTCCCCTACTTTATTCTAACATTTTAATAATTTCTTTAAATTCGGGTTTTGATTTGAATTCATCGGATAGCGGATAATGCTCGGTCATAACAATTTTCATAAACTGAGATAAATTAGTTTCTCTATATACAGGTCCAAAATTATAATGTCTCATTTCTTTTTCTGAAATATTGGGATTATCATCAAGCTCTTTTGCATATTCAGCTGCTATTTTAAGATATTTTAAAGCTCTTTCATTATCACCTGTCTGATGATACAAGTGGCCTATATGTCCGTAATTATAAAGTCTGTTAACGCAATTTTTACCATAGTTTCCATCATCAAATATTAAATTAATCAATCCTTGTACATGATTTAAAATCTCAAGTCTCTTTTCAGGTTTATAATTATAGCTATACCCCAATAATGTATCTTGCAATATAAACAGCAATTCTTCAAGAGCATTTCTATGCGTTGAATTATAATTTTCTGTATCAAATGCCAAACTCATCAGCATTAATTCTTTTGTATCATTAATTGAAGGCAAAGTACTTACTATTTCTTCTGCGTGATTAAGATACTCTTTATATACACGGTATTTACCTTCTTCGTTTGGAACACATTGGTATAATGTCACTAAATGAGAAATCATAATTACCTTTGAACGTATTCTTATATTATCATCTGTACAATGATTCTGTATCTTTTCATAAATAGATTCAATCTCTTTTGAAATATCTTTATATCCACCTTGTCCAAAGCCTTTAACATCATACAAAAGCTCCATATAACAGATTAAAATGCGAAAATCATTTGGAAACTCTCTAACTGCTTTTTGAAACTTATTAAAAGTTAATGTTAAATCTTTTAACTTCATATCATCATATAGTTTGAGGTATTCGTTTATTTGATTTTCTTCCCTTAACTTATTGACACCTAACAAATCATCAATTGACACATTGAAAAAAGAAGCTATTACAGGCAACATTGCTATATCAGGATAAGTTTCTCCTCTTTCCCATTTGCTGATTGTCTGAAATGAAACGCCTAAAAATTCTGCAAGATTTTCTTGAGTAAGTTCCTTTTCTTTGCGTAATCGCTTAAGATTTTCACCAAAAAAGATTGTCATTATTATCACCTCAAAATATTTCTTGTAGCTACAAGACAATAATACATTGATTTTTCATTATTTACAATAACATTATAGGTGAATGAAATTCTCTTGTAAAGGGAATTATTCTATTATATGATAAAGAATTTGATATACTCAAAATACCAAACAAATTGGAGTTTATCGAACACATTTCGTAGGGGCTGGCGTCCTCGACAGCCCGAACTAAGTCAACAGATAAAACTAACATCGGGTCGTCGAGGACGCCGACCCCTACACACTATCTCAACGACAAATTATAATTTGTGTATTTCAGGTAAATATATAATGAGGTGGATTATGACTACAGTTAAGAGTTTTATTTTAGGCTTTGTTATCGGTATAATAAACATTCTTTTAGGTGCAGGTGGAGGAATGTTGACAGTTCCTTTATATAAAAAAATGAATATGAGTCAGAAACAAGCACAAACCAACGCAGTTGCGACGATTCTGCCCATTACAATAGTCAGTGCAGTTATTTATCTTATGAATGGTGATGTAAAGCTTTCTGATTCGTATATTTATCTTATTCCGGGACTTATCGGAAGTATTATTGGTACATTTCTTATAAAAAAAATATCAAATAACATTTTAAATATTATTTTTTCACTTTTTATGATTTGGGCAGGATTGAGGTTGCTATTTAAATGAACAGTATAATTTCAATTATTGCAGGATTTTTGTCAGGACTTATAGGTGCTATGGGTTTTGGCGGTGGCGGTGTTTTAATAATATATCTCGTTGTATTTGCAAACACACCACAAATTGTTGCACAAGGCATTAACCTTATATTTTTTATTCCGTGTGCTGTTGTTGCAACTATAATATATTTAATAAAAAAACAGATAAACATTAAAATGATTTTACCTGTTATCGCAGGTGGCATAACCGGTGCAATTTTTACAAGTTATTTTCTTAACTTCATAAAATCGGAATGGCTTTCAAAAGCTTTTGCTGTCTTTCTGATTATTATGGGTTTATCATCAATTATAAAGGTAAAAAATTATAAGAAATCAATGTAAATTTCTCGACAAAAAAAGGCAAATTTTTATGCCTTTTTTCGTTATTCCTACAAAAATTTATTTATTAATTCTTTTCTATTGATAATACTAAATTTATAATGTATAATTATCACAATACATTAAATTGGGAAATTTTGTATTTTATGTATTAATTACTTGTGTTTGGAGGCAAAAAACTATGAAAGTACAGTTTACAGAAACCGTATTGAGAGATGCCAACCAGTCACTTATTGCTACAAGAATGCCGTTCTCTGATTTTGAACCGGCTCTTGAAAATCTCAATAAGGCAGGCTTTTATTCTCTCGAATGCTGGGGCGGTGCGACATTTGACTCATGTCTTCGTTACCTTAATGAAGACCCATGGGAAAGACTTCGTAACATCAAAGCTAAGTGTCCTGATACAAAGCTTCAGATGCTTCTTCGTGGTCAGAACCTTTTAGGTTATAAGCACTACCCTGATGATGTTGTAAGAATGTTTATTAAGAAAAGTATCGAAAACGGTATTGACGTTATCAGAATTTTTGATGCACTTAACGACGTTCGTAACATTCAGGTAGCAGTTGACGAAACAATTAAGAACAATGCAATCGCATCAGGTGCTATTTCTTACACAACAAGCCCTGTTCACACACTTAAGAACTATGTGGCTCTCTGTAAGGAAATGAAAGAAATGGGTTGTTCAACAATCTGCATCAAGGATATGGCAGGTGTTATGACTCCTGTTGAAGCAAAGGACCTTGTTGGTGCTATTAAGGATGCAATGCCTGAGATGCCAGTTATTCTTCATACTCATTGCACAACAGGTATGGCTTATATGACTATCCTTAAGGCAGTTGAAGCAGGTTGCGATATTATCGATACCGCAACATCCTGCTTCTCAGGTGGTACAGCACAGCCTGCAACTGAAACCTTATATGACGCTCTTACAGGTCTTGGCTACGAGACAGGACTTAACAGAGACACATTAAAGGCAGTTAACGACCACTTCAAGCCACTTCGTGACCAGTACCTCTCATCAGGACTCTTAAAACCAAAGGCTCTTGTTACTGACACAGACGCTTTAACATACAAAGTTCCTGGTGGTATGCTCTCAAATATGATGGCTAACCTTGAAGATATGAACGCTCTCGACAGAATGGAAGAAGCTCTCTTGGAAATTCCTCAGGTTCGTAAGGATATGGGTTATCCTCCACTTGTTACTCCTCTTAGCCAGATGGTTGGTAATCAGGCTGTTACAAACGTTCTTGTTGGTGAAAGATATAAGAATATTTCAAAAGAAATCAAGGCTTACATCAAGGGTGAATACGGTAAGGCACCAGGCGAAATCGATGCTGACCTTATGAAAAAGGTTCTCGGTGATGACGAACCTGTTAAGTGTCGTTTTGCTGATACTCTTGAACCAATGTTTGACAAGACAAAAGAAGAGCTTGGTGATGTAGCTAAGTGTGACGAAGATGTTCTTTCATACATCGCATTTCCTCAGCAGGCTGAAAAATTCTTTGAAGCAAGAGCTGAAAAGGAAAAGAACACATTTAAGTATTCAATCAAACGAGTTGATTAAGGAGGACATAAAATGACATTATCAGAAATTTTAAGTGTTTCTGCTACAGGTTTTATTGTCGTTTTAATTGTTCTTATACTTCTTGCAGTTATTATTGTAATGCTTTCAAAGGTTATTCAGGCTGTTGAAGGCACAGCAAAAAAAGATTCAGCACATATTGAAAATACAGAAAAGAAACCGGCTAAAGAGGTTAAAAAGGCTTCTGTCCCTGTTTCAGCACCTGTAGAAACTCCTGTAGTAACTACTGCACCTGTTCAGTATTCAAACGGTGTTACTCTTTATAAGACAGATTACAAAACTGCAGCATCTATTATGGCTATTGTTAGTCACGAAAGTGGTATTCCACTTGAAAGACTCAACTTCAGCTCAATCAAACTTGATGACTCTCTTGAACTTTATAAAACAGATTGTAAAACAGCAGCATCAATTATGGCTATAATCAGCCATCAAACAGGTATTCCTCTCGAAAGACTTGTATTCAAGTCAATAAGACTTTGCGACACACCTGACCTTTACAAAACTGATGAAGAAACAGCAGTTAAGGTTATGGCTCTTACAAGCAAAGAATCAGGAATTCCTCTCGACAGACTTGTATTTAAATCAATTAAACTTATTGAAAAATAAAGGAGAATATTAAAATGAAATACGTAGTTACATTAAACGGAAATGATTATGAAGTAGAAGTAAACGAACTCAACGAAGCAGTTGTTACTGCTGTTGTTCCATCAGCAGCTCCTGTTGTTATGGCTGCGCCTGTTGCTCCTGTAGCAGCACCTGTTGCAGTTGGTGACGGTACAAAGGTTACTGCTCCAATGCCGGGTACAGTTCTTTCAGTTAATGTTTCAGCAGGTCAGTCAGTAAACGAAGGCGACGTTCTCTTCATCCTTGAAGCTATGAAGATGGAAAACGAAATCGTTGCTCCATGTTCAGGTACAGTTAAGCAGGTTATTGCTACTAAGGGTGCATCAGTTGCTACTGACGAAGTTCTTGCTGTTCTCGGTTAATCTGAGGTGAGAACTCATGCAGATTATCGACGCTCTTATAGAGCTTTTCAATCAATCTAATTTTGTTAACCTTCCATGGCAGAACTGGATTATGATTGGTGTTTCTTTCGTATTGCTTTATCTTGCAATTGTAAAGAAATTTGAACCATTGCTTTTAATCCCTATTGCTTTTGGTATGCTTTTAGTTAACATTTACCCTGAGATTATGGCAGACCCTACTAATATGTCTTTCATCGGTGATAATAACCCGTATGCAGACCCAAATGCACATTGGTATGATTCAGGTGTTTTAAGACTTATTTATGCAGGTGTTAAATCAAGTATTTTCCCTTGCCTTATCTTTATGGGTGTTGGTGCAATGACTGACTTTGGTCCTCTCCTTGCAAACCCATCAAGTCTTTTACTTGGTGCAGCTGCACAGTTAGGTATTTATGTTGCATTTACTGTTGCAATGCTTTCAGGTGAATTCACTCCTCAGGAAGCAGCTTCAATTGCTATTATCGGTGGTGCAGACGGTCCAACAGCAATCTTCCTTACTGGTAAGCTTGCTCCACATATGTTGGGTTCAATCGCAGTTGCTGCATATTCATATATGGCTTTGATACCACTTATTCAGCCACCAATTATGAAGTTGCTTACAACTAAAAAAGAACGCGAAATCAAGATGAATCAGCTTCGTACAGTTAGTAAAGCTGAAAAGATTATTTTTCCAATTGTTGTTACAGTTATCTGTGTTCTCATTCTCCCTTCAGTTGCTCCACTCCTTGGTTTCCTTATGCTTGGCAACCTTTTCAAAGAAAGTGGACTTACAGACAGACTTTCAGACACAGCACAGAACTCACTCTGTAATATTGTTACGATCTTGCTCGGTACAACTGTTGGTGCTACTGCGGAAGGTTCAGCATTCCTTAACAAGAAAACTCTTCTTGTTATCTGCATAGGCTTACTTGCATTTGCATTCTCAACAGCTGGTGGTGTTATTTTTGCAAAAATTATGAACATTGTTACAGGTGGTAAAGTAAATCCACTTATTGGTTCAGCAGGTGTTTCTGCAGTTCCAATGGCTGCTCGAGTTTCACAGGCAGAAGGAAGAAAATACAATCCTTCAAACTTCCTTTTAATGCATGCTATGGGTCCTAATGTTGCAGGTGTTATCGGTTCAGCTGTTGCAGCAGGTTTCTTACTTTCACAATTCGGTTAATTCCATACACAAGAACATATATAAATGCCGTAGTCATATTTGACCACGGCATTATTTTTATAATTTTATTAATATTGGTTTTCGGATTTCAATTGAATCAGGTGTTACTGCACATTCAAAAGCTAGAGGAACAACTCCGTTTTCTTTAGCTTTTTTTAATTCTTCGGCAAATTCGGGATGAGTTTTTGCATTTGGTTCAAAGTATTTAACATCACTCATTTGAACAACAAATAAAACATAGGCTCTGTATCCTTCTGTAACAGCTTTTTGCAATTCTTTGAGATGTTTCACTCCTCGTTCTGTAGGAGCATCAGGAAAGCGAACTACACCGTCATCTTCAAGCGTTACGCCCTTAACCTCAACAAACATTTTATCCGTATCAGTTTCAACATAAATATCAAACCTTGAATTACCATATTTATATTCAGGTTTTATTAAATTGATTCTATCAAAAAGACTTTGTAAATATTCAACAGCAACATAATTGACAATCTGACTATCCATATTGATAAGCCTGTCACCTTTTAGAACAGCAATTAAATCATACTTAGTTTTACGATTAGGATTATCAGATTTCTGCAGATAAACAGTTGAACCTTTAACTAATAATTCTTTACATCTGCCTGTATTTTTAACGTGACAAACTTCCGCTTTATTATCAATTAAAACATTTGCAATAAATCTATTTGGTCTGTCGATAAATTCACCTTTAATTATATTATTATATTTCATAATTCACCAAAAAACAACGGCGATAGTTTCCTACCGCCGTCCGAATATTCAATTTGATTATTTAGCCTTTGCTTTTCTTGCTTCGATTTCAGCAACCATTTCAGCTTGACGTTTTTCAGTAATTGTGTAGAAGAACATTGGCACTGCACAAGCAAACATACTGATAACACCTGAAAGAACAAGCATATTCCAAAGTGTTTGTGCACCTTCTGCTGAAATATAACCTGTTTCAGCATTGATTCCTGCTGCTGCAAATGAGATAACACCAATGAAAGCACCAACAGCCATACCAATCTTGTTGATAAGTGTCTGCATAGCGAAGCAAATACCTTCACCACGTTCACCTGTTTTCCATTCGAGATAGTCAACAGTATCACCAATCATTGCGTAAGTGATAATATTGTTAACACCCTGTGGAATACCAAGAAGAACAAGACCAATAGCTGCAACAACAAGTTTCCATGGTTCGTCATAACCAACGAAATACATAACACCCATTACAACACCACCGAAGAGGTGAACAATAATATAAGCCCATTTCTTTGTAAATTTCTTTGACATCCATGGAACAAGAAGAGAGGCTACAAGACCACCCGGAACAACAAGAAGAGTAATTAAACTATACATACCTTCGTTCTGAAGAACATACTTGGCGAAGTAAAGACCACCTGTATATGTATAAACCATTCTTGCACCACCAAGAATACCTGAAAGAACAATAAGAAGAAGTTCTTTGTTCTTAAAGAGAAGCTTCATGTTATGACCAAAGCTTGGTGGGTTATCATCTGCTGTGAAACGCTCTTTTGTATTTTTGAAGCCGTAGAAGAACATTGGAACGGCAGCAACAACAAGAATAACTGCTGCAATGAAATATGTCCATTTAAGAGTGTCAGCGTTTGCAAGTTCCTGACCTTTAATAACTGTACCAACAAAAGTCTGTGCAGCTTCTTCAACTGTAAGACCCTGATTTGCAACTAATTTTTCAATTTCTGCTGCTTTATCAGTCATAATAGTTGCTATATCGTCTGCAGTATATTTATATTTACTTGTAACTGCACCTGTAATAATAGGAATAAATACAGTAACAATACCAGCACCTAATGTGCAAAGAAGAGGTGTAACTGTAAGAAGATTACCACGAGCTACTGTAACATTTGTCA
>JAZSDZ010000152.1:0-10488 GCA_045531435.1 Candidatus Fimenecus sp. | reverse complement strand
TGACAAATTATTTTTTATAGGTATAATTATACTTATAATCAATAATGAGGTGATATGCGTGAAAAGACTATTGAGTTGTGCTTTAGTTGTTTTCATTTTACTTATAAATGTTATTCCTTGTTCTGCTGCAAATGCGAGTTTGTCAGTTGGCGTAGCTGATTATTCTGTTACTCAGGGTGAACCTTTTACTGTCAGCATTAAGCTTTCCGGTGATTCAGGGCTCAGTAAGCTTTCATTTTCTGTAAATTACAGTCCCGAGTGCTTTGAATATGTTGCGGGTTCAGGAAAAACAGGTGGAATTTTCAGTGCAGGTGAAACCTTTACTCCATCAAATACAGGAACACTTTCATTCAGTGGCTCTTCGGCTGAGGCTGTTGTTTCAGGCGGAACAATTCTTTCATTTACCCTTAAGTTAAAGCCACAGGCAAGTGGTGGAGTGATTTCTATTTCTGTAAGTGAGTCTGCCGACATTGATGGCAATTATGTTGCTGTCACAAAATCAAGTGTAAAGATTAACTGTGACCACGGTAATGCACAATGGGTTGTGACTCAGGAGCCTACTTGTGTCATTCACGGTAAAAAGGAAATTAAGTGCTCTTGCGGATATTCTGAAGAACAATTTATCGACCCCAATGACAACCACACATTTGAGGAATCAAAGGTTGTAACTGAACCAACCTGCACAAAAACAGGTCTCCAAGTCGGAACTTGTACTGCTTGTGGTGAGTCAGGTGCAAAAACTGTAATCCCTGCATTGGGACATCAATATTCTGACTGGACTATTGTAAAAGAACCAACTGCCGATACAATGGGTATCAGAGAACGAGTTTGTAAAACTTGTGGTGATAAGGAATCACAGATGGTTGCTCCTATGGGTAGTGATGAGCCTGTAAGTGAAGAAATTTCAACAGATATTACTACACAACAAGCACCTGTTCAGACAACCGAGCCACAGACAGATGATTACTTTGAAATAGAAACAGAGCCATCAACAGAAAAACAGAGTATTTTCGGTGATAATGTTTCAGGAAGTAATGTTGCACTTGTTGCAGTTGTGGGACTTACAATTCTCATTGTTGGTTTCCTTGTAGCATATCTCTTACTTCTTCGTAAAAAGAAATAATTTCTTATAAAGCCTTGTGGGATTCGTCTTGCAAGGTTTTTGTTTGCTTTTGTAGTTGAAAAGAATTATTGTATGTGTTAAAATCGATTTATTAAAGTATAAGGGGAATTGTGTCTATGTCAAAATTCACAGAAAAAATTGTCGTTTCAGCAATGAAATTAGGGATGAAAATTATTGGTTCAGATGTTTCGCAGGATGAGGCATTACAGGCTTTAGGTGATGTTACAATTACTGACGGAATGCCTGAAATCCTTCGCGAGGCAGCAGGTGAAACTGCAATTTTGCTTGAGAATAACGGTGTTCTGCCTTTTAAAAATGGTACAAGAGTTTCACTTTTTGGCAGAGTGCAGAACGATTGGTTTTTCACGGGCTATGGCTCCGGTGGTGACGTTAAAAAACCTTATGGTGTAAATCTTATTGAAGGACTTAAAAATTGTGAAGATTTAGTTCTTAATACACAACTTTCAGATATGTATGAAAGCTGGTGCAGGGAAAATCCTGTTGACCACGGTGTATGGGGGCATTGGCCAAGATTCTACCCTGAAATGCCACTTACTGCTGAAATCGTGAAAAAGGCAAAGCAAAACAGCGACAATGCAGTTTTCGTTATGGGACGTTCATCAGGTGAGGACAGAGAAAATGCCCTTGAAAAGGGTAGTTTTTACATAACTGATGATGAGAGAATGGCACTTCACAGAATTTGTGAACAGTTTGACAATGTAACGATTCTTCTTAATATCGGCTCCGTTATGGATATGAGTTGGCTCCGTGAATTCGGCAATAAAATCGGTGCAGTTATGATAGTATGGCAAGGTGGTATGGAAAGCGGTAACGCTGTGGCTGACCTTCTTTGCGGTAAGGTGAATCCTTGTGGTCGTCTCACTGACACTATTGCGAGAAAATATGAAGATTATCCGTCATCTGATAATTTTGGTAAGCTTGAATATAACTTCTACGAAGAAGATATTTATGTGGGTTATCGTTATTTTGAAACATTCAATAAGGATGCAGTTGTTTATCCGTTCGGCTATGGTCTTTCATATACTGATTTTGAAATTAAATTTGATGGCGCAGAGCAGAATGATGACAATGTAATCGTTAAATGTACCGTTAAAAATACAGGTAGCCTTGCAGGTAAAGAAGTTGTTCAGGTTTATGTTTCAAAGCCATGCGGAAGACTTGGGAATCCTGCAAAAGAACTTGTTGCGTTTGGCAAGACAAAGGTGTTAGAGCCTCAGGAGAGTGAAACACTTGAAATCGCAGTACCTGTTGAAAGATTCTGGTCTTACGACGATAACGGTGCAAGTGGATATGCATTCTCCTATGTAATGGAAAAAGGTGAATATGCCCTTTGTGTTGGTAATAATGTCCGTAATGCAGAAAAGGTATGGAGATATTATCAGGAAGAAACAAAGGAAATGCTTAAGCTTAAGCAGGTTTCTGCACCACAGATTTCCTTTAAAAGATTTGTAAATACAGAAAACGGACTTGAAAAAAGACCTGTAAGAACCCGTCAGTATGATTTGAAAAAGGTTATTCTTGAAAATATCGGCGAAGATGTCACAATGACAGGAGACAAGGGTTATAAATTATCTGATGTTGAATCAGGTGCTGTTTCAATGGAAGATTTCGTTGCACAGTTAAGCCTTGTAGAGTTGGAAGCAATTTCCCGTGGTGACTATAAAATGGATAGTCCTCTTGGTGCAAAGGGTAATGCAGGTGCTATGGGTGGTATTTTACAAAGTCTTCGCAACAAGGGTATTCCACCAATGATTACCACTGACGGACCTTCAGGTATCCGACTTCTTTCATACTGTTCACTTATTCCTAACGGTACTGCACTTGCAAGTACATTCAATACTGAATTGGTTGAAAGAGTTTATGCAAAATTAAGTGAGGAATTGAAGGAGAAGGGCAGTGACATTCTTTTGGGACCAGGTATGAATATTCACCGTAGCCACCTTTGCGGTCGTAACTTTGAATATTATTCAGAAGACCCTGTTGTAACAGGTCTTATAGGTGCTGCAGCGGTAAAGGGCATTCAGACCTGTGGCGGTAGTGCTTGTCCTAAGCATTATGCTTGTAACAATCAGGAAGTAAACCGTACAAAGAATGATTCACGAGTTTCTGAAAGAGCGTTGCGTGAAATTTACCTGAAAGGCTTTGAAATCTGTGTGAAAACTGCAAAGCCGAATACAATTATGACATCATATAACAAAATCAATGGTGTATGGGGACATTACAACTATGAACTTTGCGAAAGAGTCCTTCGTGATGAATGGGAATTTGACGGAGTTGTTATGACAGACTGGTGGATGCGTCCTTCAAAGAGTCCTGAATTTCCTGAAATGTGTGACCAGGCATACAGAGTCCGCGCAGGTGTGAATGTACTTATGCCGGGCGGTGACAGAGTTACAAACGGTAAGCCTGACGGCACACTTTTAAAGACTTATGGTAAAAAAGACGGTATCACACTTTATGAAATGCAAAGAAATGCAAGCTTTGTACTTAAACTTTGTATGAAAAAGTATAAATAAAATCACTTTGTAAAATTTTAGTGAACATCTTGTCGAAGGTGTTGACGAAAGCGATATAATATGCTTAAATTCTTTTTAAAGGTGGAGTAAAAATGAAAAAAATCTTATGTTTGATTTTATCGGCAATTCTTATTATCAGTACAATGTCTGTACTTGCTACTGCTGTGAATGTGCCTGAAATCACATTGAAGGCTAACAAGCAACAGGCAAAGAAGGACGATACGGTAATTGCCACAATTCAGGTTTCAAAGGATTCAGATATATGTGCTGCTACAATCGAGCTTCTGTACGACAGTGAGCGTTTTCAGGTGGTTTCTGCCACAGCCAACGGTACTTTTTCAATGGAAGAGGTAAACAGTAAGAAAACAGGCGTTGTAAGATATGCAGCAACTCAGATGGACGGAATTACGAAGGCAGCAACATTGTTTACAGTTGAACTGAAGGTTGTTAAACCAAACGGAAAGTTGTCATTGGGCATTAAAGAAATCTGTGTCGGTTCAGGTAACGACATTGAAAATGTCACATCACAGGTAAAGGCAAATTATGAAAAACTCCCTGAGGTTATAGTTGCTTGTAATCACAGTATGACAGATGTTGTTCTTCGTGAGCCAACCTGCGAAAATAATGGCGAAAAGGTCAGAAAATGTAAGCATTGTGATATGGTCGCTGAAACTGAAACTATCAAGGCAACGGGTCACGCTTTTGGCGAGTGGACTATTGTGAAAGAACCTACTTGTGATAAAACAGGTGAAAAGGTGAGAAAATGCAAGAACTGTAATTCAAAGACCGAAACTGAAGTTATCAGAGCAAAGGGTCATACTCCGGGTGAATGGATAGTTGTAAAAGAAGCAACTGAAGAAGAAACAGGTAAGAGAATAAGAAAATGTTCTGTTTGTGGTGAGATTGTGAATGAATTAACTATTCCAAAGGTACCGAAGGAACGAATCAAGGGTGACGTTGACGGAAATGGCGAAGTCACAGCAAAGGATGCGCGTATGGTTTTACAATACAGCGTTGGTAATAAGACATTTACATTATCACAGATACTTCTTGCAGATGTGAATGGTGACTATCAGGTTACATCATTGGATGCTCGTAAGGTGCTTCAGATGAGCGTGGGAATGTAAAAATAATATGAAAAGATGTCGGTAATTTTTATTGACATTTTGCATACTGCATGATATAATCAAACTAACAATTTGTGCATTTATGCATATAATTGCTGTTGCTTATGCGACAAATAAAAATATTTTGGGCAAAAGCCCTGAAAAGGAAGGTAATTCAAATGAAAAAATTTGCAAGCGTTGTTTTAGCAGTTGTTATTGCAATCAGCATGTTTACATTCGTTGTATCTGCTTCTGGTCCAGCAGTTACTGCTACAGCAAACAAGTCAACAGCTAAAGTTGGCGACACAGTTACAGTTACAGTTGCTCTCAGTGGTAATACTGGTCTTACATGTCTTATGGTTAACCTTGGTTATGATGCAACAGCTCTTGAAGCTGTATCATACACTGTAGGTGGACTTTTCGGTTTTGAAGAAGTAAACGTTGCTAACAAGGGTCTTGTTAGACACGGTGCTATGAATGGTAATGCTGTAACAGCAAACGGCACATTGTTCACAGTTGATTTCAAGGTTCTCAAGGCTGGCGATTCAAACATCACAGTTTCTATCAAGGAAGCTTATGACGCAGAAGAAAAAGCTGTAACAGTTGCAACTAACGGTACAGCAATCAAGGGCGAAGCTGTTGAAGTTCCAACAGAAAAGCCAACAGAAAAGCCAACAGAAAAGCCAACTGAAAAGCCAACAGAAAAGCCAACAGAACAGCCAACTGAAAAGCCAACTGAAAAGCCAACTGAAAAGCCAACAGTTAAGCCAACTGAAAAGCCAGACGATTGTGTTGACCACAAATATGGTGAATACATTGTAATCGAAAAGGCATGTGAAAACAAGGCTGGTAAGAAGCAGGCTTCATGTACAGTTTGTGGCGACATCATTGAAGAAGCAATTCCTGCAGGTAGCAGCGATTGTCAGCCAGGTGCTTGGGTAGTTGTTAAACCAGCTACAACAACAGCTAAGGGCGAAAAAGTTCAGAAGTGTAAGATTTGTGGTGAAGTTCTTCAGAAGGGCACAATCCCAATGCTTTCTTCAGACCCAATCACAAACCCAGCAATTCCTAACACAGACGCACAGGCATAATTAAAGCATAAAACAATTTTGACGGAGTCTTCGGGCTCCGTCTTTTTTTGTGTTGTATTTTAAATTGTAATTTATCGGGAAATTAAAGTGGGCTTCTCCTCAAGGAGACGCCTCCCCGACAACTTCCAATTTGCAAATACTCGTATTCCCTATTCATTAAACCGTCTTCTTTTGCATACTAATTATGTAAAGGGAGGTTTTCTTATGACAGACGACAAAAAGGTGGTAAAACTGCCACACAGCGTTATAATGGAGGACAGGAAGAAACTGTCCATTTCGGGAGTGACGGACATTGAGTCCTTTGACGAGCAGACAATTATTGCCATAACTGATTTGGGTGAGCTTACAATCCGTGGTTGGAATCTGCATATAACACGACTTAATCTTGAACAGACTGAATTGCTTGTTGATGGGGAAATCTCGTCACTTACATATACTGATGTGCGACCACAGACAAAGGGCTTTTTCGCAAAGGTGTTGCGATGACCGATTATCTGTATGGCTTGAGCCTTGCAACACAGACAAAAGGTTTTCTTCTATCCTTGGGGCTTGGCTTTATAATGGGCATCTTCTATGATTTGTTCAGAATTTTAAGACTTGCCATTTCAAATTCAAAAGCACTTATAATAGTTTTTGATGTGCTGTATTGCATCTTTCTCTGTTTTGTCACATTTCTCTTTTGCCTTACTATCAACGAGGGACAAATACGATTTTATCTGCTTATGGGTGAAGCAGTAGGTTTTGCTGTCTATTACTTTTCATTGGGTGTGGTAATTTTTTCCTTTGGTGAGAGAATTGTTGATTTCACAAAAAGGTGTTTAAAAAGAGTTTTTTTAGTTTTGTTTTTTCCTTTCAGATGGATTTTTAAAAGAACAGGAAAGCTTTTGAACAAAATCTTTAAAAAAGGTCAGAAAAGAAGTAAAAATCTTAAAAATAAATCAAAATTACTCTTGAAAGTAAGTAAACACTTGTTGTATAATCATAATGTTAAAAAACAGAATCAGGTGGATGACGATATCTGAAAGAAAGGAAGTAGATACCAATGGCTGAAACAAAGAAACCAAAACGCAAACAGACACGAAGCTTTATCCTTACATTAGGCATCATTTTGCTTGTGGGCTATTTTGTTATCACAATCATTGGTCTTCAGATTTCTATCAGAGAGCGTAAGGGCGTTCTGGAACAAAAAGAGCAAGAGTATAAGGACCAAGTTGAGCTGAATAACCGTTATCAGGCTATTGTTGACAACGATGATAAGAGCGAATTCATGGAGCAGATTGCCCGTGAACAGTTGGGTTTTGTTATGCCTGGTGAAAAAGTGTTCTATGATGTTACACCTGGCGTTTAATTAGGGGGATATTCAGGTCTATGCAAATTGAGATTGGTTCAGTCTATGACGGAACAGTCACCGGATTAACAAAATTCGGAGCTTTCGTAAAGCTTGAAAATGGTGTATCGGGTATGGTACATATTTCTGAGGTTGCAAGTGAATATGTAAATGACATTTCAGAGCATCTTTCAGAAGGCGATACAGTTAAGGTCAAGGTTATTGAAATTAATGGGAAGGGTAAGGTCAGTCTTTCTATTAAAAAGGCTTTGCCACAGGAAGAAAAATCAAAGCCACAGCGACCATCAAGACCAAGACGAGAAAACAATGAAAATCGTGGTTGGAAGGGTGCACCTCAGCAGGATTCTTCAGTGATTATGTCTTTTGAGGATATGATGGCAAAATTCAAGGCACAGAGTGAAGATAAAATGAGTGACCTTAAAAGAAGTTCTGACAAACGCGGTGGAAACACAGGTTATCGCAGAAATTCAAAACAGTAAATTTTCAGGAGGGCAGGTTGTACTGCCCTCTATTTGCAATCAGGTGAGCGTATGAGAGAGATTAGTTGTTCACAGATTACACAGGCTGTAAAAGAACTGTGTATAAGTACCAATAAAAATTTGCCTGACGATTTGGTAACCTGCATTGAATGTGGTTATCACCGTGAGAAAAAGGAATTGCCGAAGGCTGTAATGGATGATTTACTTCGTAATCTTCAATGTGCAAAGGAAATGGATATTCCTATTTGTCAGGATACGGGAATGGCAGTTGTTTTTGCGGAAATCGGTCAGGATGTGCATATTGTTGACGGTAGTTTTGAAAATGCCATCAATGAAGGTGTCCGTCAGGGATATTGCGACGGACTTTTGCGAAAATCCGTTGTGGCTGACCCACTGGAAAGAGTAAATACCAACGACAACACACCTGCAGTTATCCACACAAGAATTGTTGATGGTGAAAATATTAAACTGACAGTAGCGCCAAAGGGCTTTGGCAGTGAAAATATGAGTCGCATCAGAATGTTCACTCCGTCTGCTACAAAAGAGGATATTGTGGATTTTGTTGTGGAAACTGTTAAAATCGCAGGAGGAAATCCTTGCCCACCCGTAGTACTTGGTGTTGGTATCGGCGGAGATTTTGAACAGTGTGCAATTCTTGCGAAAAAAGCACTTTGCAGAGATGTGAGCGTTTCTAATGAAAAAGAAATTTATGCAGAATTGGAAAAAGAAATGCTCACAAAGGTCAATGAAACAAATGTTGGTCCACAGGGCTTCGGTGGGTTTACAACTGCACTTGCAGTAAATATTGAAACTGCGCCGACGCATATTGCCGGACTGCCCGTTTCAGTTAATGTTGGGTGCCACGTTACACGACACGGCTGTAAGATTTTGTAAAAATTCAATAAATAATAGAAAACTACTTTACAATTTATGTGCATTTATGCTACTATAATGTTAGATAAATAGAGTTTTTTATTTATCTGATTCTATTGTAAAGGAGATGTCGTTGTGAACATTACTATCGTTGGACGCAAATGTACACCAAGAGAGAATTTCAAGGAAAGGGCAGAAGAAAAGCTTCGTAAGGTTGAAAAATTCTTCGGACCTGACGCAACGGCTAAAATCACAGCTACTGTTGAGAAAAATCAGAAAATCTGTGAAATAACTCTTTCAAAGAAAAGTATGATTTTCCGTGCGCAGGAGCGTAGTGATGATTTAGAGGATGCACTTGATATGTGTGTTGATTCTCTTGTACGCCAAATCAGAAAAAATAAAACAAGAATCGAGAAAAAGCTTCGTGATGTTTCTTTTGATGACGTTATCGCAGGTTATGATGTTGACGAGGAAGAGGATATTGAGGTTGTAAGAACTAAAACAGTTGTCTTAAAGCCTGAAACAGTTGAAGAAGCTATTTTACAAATGAATTTAATCGGCCATATGTTCTATATGTTCCGTAATGCAGAAACTGACGAGGTTTGTGTTGTTTACAGAAGAAACGACGGTGGCTACGGTCTTATTGAACCCGATTTTGAATAATTCATAATGCAGATTATGGTGGCGGGGAAACTCGCCACTTTTCTAATTTTATAAGCAGGAGAAAAGCAATAATGACAAACAAAAGAACAGATATTAAATTGAGAAGTATAATTCCAATTTCAGTAATTGTATCAATTTTATTATTTTTGCTTCCGTCTATGGAACCTAAAATAATGAGCTGGTATATGGAAAAATCCTATGACCACGAAATGAAGCTTACAATTAACCTTGACGAACAAAGTGAGCCTTTTGCAGGTTTTGGTTGTTCATCTTGTTGGTGGTCACAGGTTGCGGGTAACGGTGAAAATGCTGAAAAAATCGCAAAGCTTCTCTATAGTGAAGAAGGTCTCGGACTTAATATTTATCGTTATAATATCGGTGCAGGGTCAAAGGATAATTTCAAGGATACAATCTGGGACCCATGGCGCAGAAGTGAAAGCTTTTATGTTTATGACTACGAAACTGAAACGGGATATTATGACTTTACAAGAGATGCCAATGCACAGGCGTTTTTAGACCTTTGCCTTTCATATGGTTGTATTGATACAGTTGTTCTTTTTGCAAATTCTCCTCACTATTCAATGACAAAGAATAATAAGACAGGTGGTAATGATAACTGGTGGGAAAGTAATCTTGCACCTGAAAACTATGAGGCATATGCTGATTATTTTCTTACAATTACAGAATACTTTATTGAAAAAGGTGTTCCTGTAAAATACATAAGCCCGATTAACGAGCCAAACTGGTCCTGGGGTAACAGTGGATATCAGAGTCAGGAGGGCACACATTACAGCTCTGAAGAAATTTATGGAATTTACAGAGTCTTCGCAAAGGAAATGGCTGAAAGAAATATTGAAGGCGTTCTTCTTTCAGGTCCTGAATCAGGTGAAATCAGCCACAGAACTTACGAATGGTTTGAATATATGTACAATGATCCCGAAATTCGTCCGTATTTAGGCAATCTTTCATATCATAGCTATTGGACTGATAACAACGTGCAGAACAAAATCGGTTTAGGTAACTGGATTGAAAATAATATTACTGACCTTCCTGTTGAGATGTCAGAATGGTGTCATCTTCCTTGTGAAGCATCTATTGACTCTATTGACGGCGCACTTCTTCAGGCGAGAGTTGTGGCAAATGACATTAATTTCACTCATGTTAATTCATGGACTGCGTGGGTTGGTGTGAACGGTATCGGAATCGGTGCTGACGGAAAAGAATATTCTGACGGACTTTTAGTTGCAACTGACGGTAACATCAGTGAT
>JAZSDZ010000087.1:0-4284 GCA_045531435.1 Candidatus Fimenecus sp. | reverse complement strand
GACATTGACTGAAGTAGTTGCAGCAAGACTTTCATTGATAACATTTGTAACACCAACTGAAATACATTGTGTGGCAGCATTCATAGTGCTTGATGCTGTATCAATGCTGTTGTTAAGTGCGATAAATCTAATATTTAATCGTGGAAAAATCTCGTCAATATATCGTGCCGTCTCACTGTAATTTCGTCCAAGACGAGAAAGGTCTTTCACGATTACACAATTAATTTTGCCTTCATAAATGTCGTCCATCATACGAAGAAAATCAGGACGATTGAAATTTGTACCTGAAAAACCATCATCGACATATATGTCTTCAATTTTGAATTCAGGAATCTGCTCAACATAAGATGTTAAAATATTGCGTTGGTTTGTGATTGAATTGCTTTCGTTTTTATCACCGTCATCACGAGACAAACGAAGATACAATGCCACCTTGATTGTTTCAACTTTCCTGACATGGGAGTCCAGAAACTCGTTATATTTTTTCTGCATAGAAAAAAGCCTCCATATATGTAATATGAAGGCGGTAAGTTGAAAAAGATTACTATACCGCCTTGTTGGTAACGGATTAATGAAATTGAATTACTGTTGACAGAGCATCGGAAAATTTCTGCCCATTACAGTTGAATTCCATTTTAACCGTTACATCGTCTACCTTGAACAGATATGGATTGACCACGTCTCCAAGATACTCGTCGAGTTTGCCTGGAAAGGCATAACTAACTAAATCCAAGTCTTCAAGATTTTTAAGCGAGTTTTTGTCACAGTCTAGAATACTTGAATTGTGCAAATCGGATAAACGATTTGCTAAATCCGTCGAATTAAAAACATTGTTCATACCTTTTTTAGCATGCAGAATACTTTGAAGAATACGGTGGTATTATCATCGTTTTTGTTGTACGGACCAAAGCGGTAAAAAATATTAAATTGTTACTCCAGCATCTATATGATAACTCAAGAAAAATATTTGTCAAGGGGTTTAACAAAATCTTTACAAATGGCTCTGTTAAGCCATTTACAAACATACAAACATACTTGTAAACAAACATTATTTTATCAAAAAACATAATATCTTTTTTAACATAGTTTATATATTTTTTGTAAGAAAAAAGTCACCCAACTATTAATAAGTGGAGTGACCTGTTTTCAAGAAAATTAATTTTTTTATAAAGGCATTTTGCTTCGGTGAGAAAGGTGGGGATGTATTAATGAACATTACCAGTTTTCTTTTAAAAGAAAATCTGCAATGTGCGTAATTTCGATTCCGTTATCATTACCTATTGCAAGAGTGTCTCTGCAAACAACGTATTTATGGTAATGGTCTTTGATTTCCATAAGATTGTCCGTTTCTCTTGTTGATTCAGTAGGAAGTTCTACACAAACCTGAATATATATTTTCTCATCTCTGCGAACACCGACAAAATCAATTTCTTTAGTATTGTTCTTGCCGATATAAACATCGTAACCTCTGCGTTTCATTTCAAGAAAAACGATGTTTTCAAAGATAGCTGAAAGCATTTTTCTGTCAAATCCCATCTGACTGTATTTTATTGAAATATCAGAGAGATAATATTTTTCCTGCGTTTTGAGAACTGATTTGCCCTGTAAGTCATATCTTTTGCAAGGATAGATTATAAATGCCTCACTAAGCCATTTGAGATAATTGTAAATGGTTTCAACAGAAAGACTTCTGTTTTCACTTTTAAGAAATTTTACTATTGAAGAGGCTGAAAAGGTTTTGCCAACATTTTCAATAATGTATCTTACAACTCTGTCAAAAAGCTCTTTGTTTCTTATTTTATGTCTTTTTGAAACATCTCGTGTTATTACGGAAGCGTAAATTCCTTCGACAATCTGATATGCTGATTTGGTGTCAAAATCACTTATGCCGATAATTGGAAATCCACCGTACTGAATATATTCATCGAATACTTCTCTTGCTGATGAAATATCCTTATTTTTGAAAGTGAGATATTCTTTGAAAGAAAGTGTATAAACAGGTATCAAGACATATCTTCCGGTTAAGTAAGTTGAAATTTCACTGGACATAAGTTTAGAGTTTGACCCTGTGACATAGATATCCACATCAAAATCTTCCATGAGAGAGTTAACAACCTTTTCCCAACCTTTAATTTCTTGTAATTCATCAAGGAAAAGATAGTGTCGGCCAGTACTTTTAATGGCTTTTTTTAAGTCTGAATACATATCCTTGGCAGAGAAATCCTCATAATCAGGATTGGTATATTTTCTTTTGATAATATTGTCATTAGGAATGTTTTTTTGTTCGAGTTCCTTAACTAACATATCAAAGATTGTGGATTTACCACAACGACGAACTCCGGCAAGAATTTTTACAAGGGGTGCATCTATAAAAGGAGTAATTGCATTAATATAATCTGGTCTTAAAATCATTCTGACCACCTCCGTTATATTGAAAGTATATCGAAAAAGTCATAAAAAGTCAATAGTTTTTACTTCTATACCGATAAAACTTTGCGTTTTAATATAATTTTTCAGGTTTAAAATCAAAAATGTATGGAATTTTATGCAGATTTTTGGTTTTGAAGTTCGGCGAGATAGGTGAGAGCGTCTTGGTAGGGGTCACGGAATTTCCAACGGATTGTGATGTCTCCACCTTTGTGTACAAGGATGCAGTCGAGTAGCTCCACAAGCATTGGTCGAGTTAATTTTTCGATTGTGCCGTATTTTTTGAAATTTGCGATGAAATCATTTTCTTCAACTGTACCTGTGTGACACTTCTTAATTTGCTCCTGTGTGTTTCTGATTTCTTTTTCAAGAGATGTGATTTTTTCTGAGATGTTTGCTTTTAAAAGCAGATATTCATCTTGTGAAAGTATTCCACACTTGTAATCAGGATAAAGGTCAACCATAGCTGATTTATATTTTTCGAGTTGTGACGATTCTTTTTGTAATTTCCGTTCAAGCAGAGTTTCGTCAGTACGGATTTTTCCTGATTGGTTTGTATTTCTTATGATTTCATCCATATCAACTGCTGTTTTAATCATAAATTGAAGTGATTTAAGAACTGTTTTTTCAAGCTTATCTATACGGATTGTGTGACCATTCTCACAGGCATCTTTACCTTTTTTTGTTCTCGTAGTACATCTGTAATATTCATAAGTACCATATGAATGAGTGTTAGTCTTTTTGTTAAGTGTATAGTTACAGTTAGAGCATCTCATAAAGCCTGAAAATAAATCGACAGAGTCAGATTTTGGCGAAATTCGAGTGTTTTTATTGAATAGTGATTGTGCTTTTTGAAATGTATCATGGTCAATAATTGGTTGATGTGTGTTTTCAACAATTATCCAATTATCTTTATTAACACTGCGATTCTGTTTAATTTTGTAACTGATTTTTTCGTTTTTACCTTGAACCATATTGCCTAAATACATTTCGTTTGAGAGAATTCTTCGCACAGTTGAATCAACCCAAAGAGAAGAATTACTTTGTGGCTTGTAGTTAGGATTGTTCATGGATTTGTATGCAGATGGATTAGGAATACCTAAAGTGTTTAAATGCCTTGTGATTGATAAAACACTTTCACCTGAAATGAATCGGTTGAAGATATCACGGATAATCGGTGCTGTTTCAGGGTCAATAACAAGTTTGTGATGGTCATCCTCACTTTTTTTGTATCCGTAGCAGGCAAAACTTCCGATAAATTTACCTTGCTGTCTGTTGTGATTGAGAGTAGCACGGACATTGACTGAAGTAGTTGCAGCAAGACTTTCATTGATAACATTTGTAACACCAACTGAAATACATTGTGTGGCAGCATTCATAGTGCTTGATGCTGTGTCAATGCTGTTGTTGAGTGCAATAAACCTGATGTTAAGTCGTGGAAAAATTTCGTCAATATATCTTGCAGTTTCGCTGTAGTTTCGTCCAAGACGCGAAAGGTCCTTAACGATAACACAGTTGATTTTACCTTCGTAAATGTCTTCCATCATTCGCGTAAAATCAGGACGATTAAAATTAGTACCCGAAAAACCATCGTCGGCATAAATATCATGAATTTTGAATTCAGGAATCTGCTCAACATAGGATGTTAAAATGTTACGTTGGTTTGTGATTGAGTTGCTTTCGTTTTTGTCACCATCATCACGGGACAAACGAAGATACAACGCTACTTTGACAGTTTCAATTTTATTGACATGGGAGTCCAGAAACTGGTTATATTTTGTCTGGATGAAAAAAGCCTGCATATGGAATTTGAAGGCGGTAAGCTGAAAAGGTGACTATACCGCCTTGTTGGTAGCA
>JAZSDZ010000051.1:0-2105 GCA_045531435.1 Candidatus Fimenecus sp. | reverse complement strand
ATACCATCACGACCTGTACGACCACCAAGGAGTATAATAACATCACCCTGAGCAGGTCTTTCACGACGAACATTGTAAGCAGGAGCAGCAGCAACTACTGCACCACATTCAAGACGCTTTGCAACAAAGCCTTCGTGATAGATTTCTGCTACATGACCTGTAGCAAGTCCAATCTGATTACCATATGATGAATAACCTGCTGCAGCAGTCTGACAAATCTTACGCTGAGGAAGCTTGCCTTCTAAAGTTTCAGCAATAGTTTTTCTTGGGTCACCTGCACCTGTAACACGCATTGCCTGATGAACATAGGCACGACCTGAAAGTGGGTCGCGAATACAACCACCAATACAAGTTGCAGCACCACCGAATGGTTCAATTTCTGTAGGATGGTTATGAGTTTCATTTTTAAACATAAGAAGCCAATCCTGTTCTTCACCATTTACAGTTGCGGTAACATGGATTGAACAAGCATTGATTTCTTCACTTTCATCAAGTTCAGGAAGAAGTCCACGCTTTTTAAGTGTTTTTGTACCGATTGTAGCAATATCCATCAAAGTCTGTGGACGAGCTGCAGCCTTTTCTTCACCGTAAACCTCAACTCTTGCAGCAAGATAGCGTTCATAAGCTTCCTGCACCGCAGGGTCATCAATACGGACATTATCAAGATGAGTTGAGAATGTTGTGTGACGACAATGGTCAGACCAATATGTATCAACAACACGAATTTCTGTAATTGTAGGGTCTCTGTGTTCTTTATCTCTGAAATAGGTCTGTAAGAATTTAAGGTCATCAAGGTCCATTGCAAGTCCCTTTTCATCAAGAAGAGCTGCAAGTGCTGTTTCATCCATCGAAACAAATCCGTCAACAGTAGCAACAGTTTCAGGAGCAGCATATTGAGCTGCAAGTGTTTCAGGTAATTCAAGAGATGCTTCACGACTTTCAACAGCGTTAATAACGTGATTCTTGAAAGCAGCAATATCTTTCTCTGTTAACTCACCGTAAAGTGCATAAACCTTTGCTGTACGGATAAGAGGACGCTCACCCTGTGAGATAATCTGAATACACTGTGCTGCAGAGTCAGCTCTCTGGTCAAACTGACCTGGAAGTGCTTCAACTGCAAAAACATAGGCATCAGAAATATCTAATTCAGAAGAAACATCATCAAGCTGAGGTTCAGAGAAAACTGTTTTGACAGCATATTGGAATAATTCATCTGTAATATTTTCAGCATCATAGCGATTAAAAAGACGAATATCCTTTAAGTTTTCAATACCAAGCAAATTTTTTGCTTCACCGAGAAGACCTTTGGCTTCATTATCTAACCCTGTCTTCTTTTCAACGAATATACGATATACCATCCTTATTAACCCTCCTTTAATACTTTAAGTGCCTTTGCACCAATATCACTTCTGTAAAAAGCATTATCAAAATGAACTTTTTTAACTGAAGAATATGACTTTTTGATAGCAGAAACAAGGTCATTTTCAACTGCAACAACACCAAGCACACGACCACCTGCTGTTACAACATCTTCACCATTAATTTTAGCACCTGCAATATAAAGATTATCATCAAAATCATCATCAACTGTAATTTTGAATCCACTTTCATATTTTACAGGATATCCATTTGAAGCCATAACTACACAACAAGCAGATTTATCACTGAATTTAACCATATCTTCAGTTAACTTACCTTCTTCAACAGCCATCATAATCTGGAGCAAATCAGTTTCAAGAAGTGGTAAAACAACCTGAGTTTCAGGGTCACCGAAACGACAGTTATATTCAATAACCTTTGGTCCGTTTGGTGTAAGCATAAGACCAAAATACAAGCAACCTTTAAAAGTTCTGCCTTCAGCCTTCATTGCTTCAATTGTAGGAACAAAAATTGTTTCCATACATTCCTTTGCAATATCCTCGGTGTAATATGGGTTAGGAGCGATTGTACCCATACCACCTGTGTTAAGACCTTCATCATTATCAAGAGCACGTTTATGGTCCATTGATGAAATCATAGGAACAACGATATTTCCGTCTGTAAATGAAAGAACAGAAACTTCAGGCCCTGTTAAAAATTCTTCGATAACGATGTTATTACCACTT
>JAZSDZ010000085.1:0-9548 GCA_045531435.1 Candidatus Fimenecus sp. | reverse complement strand
CTTTTAGGCTGTGAGGCTGCAAGAATTTTTATTGAAAGAGGACACGAAGTAACAAGCGTTGCTCTTCCTCCTCTTCCAGAAGGTGCTCCTATTCCAACAGAAATGAAATTGGAATTCTGCAATATCTATGAAAAGACAGATGATGAAATCCGTGAGCTTCTTCGTGGCCATGATTGTTTCGTATTCGCAGCAGGTATTGACGAAAGAGTTGAATTCCCTGCACCTGTTTATGATGCATATTACAAATATAATATTCAGCCACTTGAGAGAATTCTTCCTCTCTGTAAAGAGGTTGGCGTTAAGAAGGCAGTTATTCTCGGCTCATACTTTGCATACCTTGCAAAGGAAAGACCTGATATGAAGCTTACTGAAAAACATCCTTATATCAGAAGTCGTATTGACCAGGAAAATGTTGCTTTCTCATTTGCTGATGAAAACTTTGATGTATCAGTTCTTGAACTTCCATACATCTTCGGTACACAGCCGGGCAGAAAGCCTGTTTGGGTTATCCTTATTGAACAGATTAAGAGAATGGATAAGCTTCCGTTCACAATGTATCCGGGTGGCGGTACAGCGATGCTTACAGTTCGTCAGGTAGGCGAAGTTATCGTTGGTGCTGCTGAAAAATCAAAGGGTGCAAAGGCTTGGCCTATCAGTATGTACAACCTTACTTGGAAAGAATTCCTTAAGATTGTTTACGCGGCTCGTGGTATGGGCGAAAACAGAAAGATTATCTCTGTTGCTCCTTGGATGATGCGTATGGGTCTTGGCGGTGTTAAGAAGGAATACGCTGCAAAGGGTATTGAAAGTGGTATTGATGTTGACGGACTTGCAGATATTATGGATGTAAATCTTTTCATCCCTGATAGTTATTCAAAAGAACTTGGTGCAACTCCTGACGATATTAAGGCTGCAATCTTCGATTCAATCAAGGTTTCACAGGCTTCTTACGATGGTAAGGTTAAGCTTCTTGAAATGAAGGGCGAATAAGTCCATATAAAAGGTAAAATAAAAGAGGTAGTTCGTTTGTGAACTGCCTCTTTTTATATGATGTTAAATTAATTATTAACCGAACCACTCGTCACATGCTCCGTCACAGTATTTGCCGACAATCGGAATATCTTTATCAGATTCAGAAACGATTAATCCGCCACAAACTTCACAAGTTTCATATTTTGGCTTACTTGTTGGTTCATTTTTGCTTGTAGTCGGCTCTGCTTTGTCAGTTGATGGTTCATTCTTCTGAGTTTCAGGCTCTTTTGCATCTGTTTCACTTTCGTTTCCGACAGGCTTTTCTGTTTTGTTTTCACCCTTGTCGTCATTTACAATTTCGTCTGAAACATTTTCTTCAGTGCTTTCTTCCACATTTGACTGAATTTCTTCAGTAGTCGGATTTGTAGTTACTTCTTCGTTTTTATCCTTGTTACAACCTGTTATAGCAATAGCAGTAACAATGAAAAGCATAACTGCAACTAAAAATGCAATAATTCTTTTATTCATTAAATAATCACTCCTTAAATCGTGTGTTTATTATATCATATATACACTTTTTTTACAAGAAAAAAACTTTACAAACGAAAAAATAAAAGGTATATTATACATAATTGATATAATTAGGAGGTAAAAGTTTATGAAAAAAATACTTGCGATTATTCTTTCTTTAATTGTAGTTTTCTCTGCAACAGCAATGATTGGTTATGCTGCAGATGATGACACAATCGACTCTTTTGTTGTTTCATCTATTACAACAGAAGGTGAAGCACCATCTGTTGAATGGTTCTTGGCTGAAGATGGTAATTACTATCTTTTTATGCCCACATCAATAACAAAAATGCTTTGCAAAGTTTCATTTGTTGCTGATGGTGATGTGCTTGTTGATGGAACTAAAGTGGAAAATGGTTCAACTATTTCACTTATGGGAAAATCACAGATTACAGTTTCTTGCAATAACAAACACTATGTTGTAAAAATCATTGAAGAAACTCAGTTAGCATCTGTTTTTATTACAACTGAATCAGGCAATCTTGATGCTGTTCACGCAGATAAGGAACATAAAGAGCCGGGATATATTCAGGTTGTAGATGCTGATGGTATTTCTTTTGAATATGATGGTGACCTTGAGTATATCAAGGGCAGAGGTAACTCAACATGGAAAATGGAAAAGAAACCATATAACCTTAAGCTTGATAAAAAAGCAGACCTTTTCGGTATGGGTAAGAGTAAAAAATGGAGTCTTATTGCTAACCACAGCGATACATCTCTTATGAGAAACTCAATTATTTATACTGTTGCAGGTCAGGCGCTTGATTACACACCTAAATATACTCCTGTTGACCTTTATATCAACAGCGAATATATGGGCTCATACATTCTTACTACACGAGTTGAAGTTGACGATAACCGAGTAGAGATTGAAGACCTTGACGGTGCAAATGAAGATGCAAATCCTGATTTGGATTTTGATGAACTTGACCGTGGCGGTGTTTATGGAACATATTCAGGTCTTTTACAAGGTACACAGAAATGGGTAGAAATTCCAAATGACCCTGAAAATATTACTGGTGGTTATCTGATGGAAATGGAAATAGCTGACAGATATCCTGATGAAATTTCAGGTTTTGTAACAAATGGTGGTCAGCCTGTGATTTTCAAGAATCCTGAATACGCAACTGAAAGTGAAATCAAATATATAAGCGGTGTTTATCAGTCCTTTGAAGATGCGGTTATGGCTGAAAACGGAACAAATTCAGATGGTGAATACTACACAAGTCTCTGTAATGTTGAAACATTCCACCTTTTCTATGCTATTAATGAATGGGCATCAAATATGGACTGTGGCTTGACAAGTACATATATGTATAAGCCTGAAAACGACGATAAGATTTATGCAGGACCTGTATGGGATTTTGATATTGCATTCGGTAATAATGGTGGCAACAGATACGGTTGTGACTATACAAATCCTGAGGAATTCACAGTTTGTTTCGGAAGGCAGTATAAGAACACAATTTTTAAGTCACAGGATATTGACGCTGTACCAACACTTTTCAATGCACTTTGTCAGAAGCAGGATTTCGTGTCAGGTGTAAAACAGGCTTGGGATAATAAACTTTTACCTGTTGTTGATTATGTGAATAAGACATATATTCCTTATTACGCAGCAAAAATTGAAGGTTCAGCTGTTGCAAATGCAATCCGTTGGAATATATACGGAACAAGTGATGTTGATACAATCAAGGCTAAATTCAAGGCTGATGTTGATTATGTGAACGACTATGCAACAACCCGTGCAACATTCCTTACAGACAATTTCGGTGCAATTCAGGTACAGCCTGAACAATTTGACTTCTTTGATAAGGTTATTATGAGCCTTGGCACAGCAATCAATAATGCTTTTGAAGGCTTTATCAGATTGTTCAATCTTGAAAATGTGCTTTAATTAAAATTGTATAATAAATCCAAGGCTGTAAAAAACATTCGTTTTTTACAGCCTCTTTTTCAGGGGATAGGAAAAAATGATGCAGAACGGACAAACCGAGCAAAATCAAGACGGAGACTTGATTTTGTCTGCCCGAAGGCGTACAAAGGTACGTCGAGTGGCGAGGGGTGTTCGTAGTATAAAACATAAAATTTTCAGATACTGATATTTTTAGACAGTTCAAAGGGGTTCTTATAGGCTAATTTACCTGAAGAACCCCTTGTTATATGCAGTTTTATACGGTCTGCGCTTTTTTTACATTCCCATTAATTGCTATTTAATTGTTGGGTTATCCGGAATTTTCTCCACACCGAATTGATTTTTAAGTGCTTTGTATTCCTTTGCTGTAATTGTTACAACAGAGCCATGACGAGGCTTTAAATGGTCCATAGCAGTAATGTCACGATTAACTCGTTTAAAGTTTTCAAAATCGTTTGTCTGCTGTGTATAGAAATGACCTGTACCATATTCGTCCATAATCATAACCCATGAATCAGTTCCGTTGATGTTGTACATTGTACTGCCCTCAACACCAAAATAACCGAGAGAAACAATTACAGGTTCTTCTGTGTCATATGGTCCGGTAAGATTCTTTGATTTCACATAAGCGATTTTCTGTGTTTCATCGTATTTGAAATATAGGTAGTAATAATCGTTTTTCTCATTGTAAACGATATCGGCATCAATACATTGAATACCTTCTTCCCAACGACCATAAAGAGGCTTTGGTTCAGTTTCAAATGTCTTGAAATCCTTTGTGTAAGCGTAATAGTGACCTGCAATATCATTTTCAGTAGTTGAGTGTGCCCAGTAAACCATATACATTTCTGCTTCCGGGTCCCATATTGCCTGTGGAGCCCACGCACGGGTAGTGTTTGCAAATTCGCCACCAAGCTGACGGATATCAATAATAGTTTCATCAGTCCAGTTAATTAAATCCTCTGACTTCCAAGTAACAAGCGCGTGATTTGATGTCCAACCAAGGTTTGCATCCATATCTGTCGCAATTATGTAGTAGAAGCCGTCCTGCCCTTTAATAATATAAGGGTCACGACAACAGCCTGTGCCTGACTGCTGGTCAATAATTGGCTCATTATTGTTAAGTGCCTTGAATTTGTAACCGTCAGAGCTTATAGCCATACTGATTCTCTGCTCCTCAACAGAGTTTCCTGTGAAATAAACAAAAAGATAAGCATCTTTTCGTGATAGAGCAGGGTAGGCATAATCGTTAAAAAGGAAATTGAAAAGATTGAATGCCACCATAACAAGAGCAGTTATGTAACGGATAATTTTCAGCATAAACATCCTCCTTAATTTTGTTTGGGATATTATAGCATATTTAATTATGGAATGCAATCGCGTAGGGACAGACATCCCTGTCTGTCCGAAAAATGCTATTTTGCAGGAGGATAAGGTTCTTTTACATCAGTCAGACCTGCAAGATAATCCATACTTGTGTTTAATGCCTTTGCAATTTTGACACATTGTTCAAAGGTATAATATCTTGCTCCACGTTCAATTTTTGAATAATCACTTTGGTCAATTCCTGTCAGCATTTGCATTTTAATTTGTGTATAACCTCGCTCAAGTCGTAATTCTTTTAATCTGTTCATAATATCACCCAATAATATTATGTCAAATTGACCTATTGACATTAGGGTGAAATTGACCTATAATTATGAATTGAACAGTGAATTTTCTTGTGGAGTTGAAAATAGCAAAAATCCTATCACATAGTCAGTATATACCTTGGTACTATGATACGGGCACATTTTTATAACTGTTAAAAAAACTCGGTATTCCTACCGAGTTTTTTGCTATTCCGTTTTATATTTCTCTGCCTGAAGGTTGAACATATAAGCATATGTGCCGTTAAGCTCCATCAATTCCTGATGACTACCACTTTCAATAATGCGACCATTTTCCATAACATAGATTCTGTCAGCATTAACGGTAGTTGAAAGCCTGTGGGAAATGAAAATGACGGTTTTCTTGTCAGCAGCCTCAATCATAGCCTGATTAAGATTGTATTCAGCAACAGGGTCAAGGTTGGCACTTGGCTCGTCAAGAATAACATAAGGGCAATCCTTGTAAAATGCTCGTGCAATAGCCGTTTTCTGTGCTTCACCACCGGACAGCATAACACCTTCATCGTCGAATTCTCTTAAAAGTTCAGAATTGATTCCTTTTTTAAGTTTTCTGTTAAAACCACTGCTGCGAAGTGCATCCCAGACTTTTTCCTCTTCTGGATTAACATCAAGAGCCACATTTTCACCTAAACTGCAGGAAAAAATCTGAAAGTCCTGAAATACTGCTGCAAAACGGTCTCTGTGCGACTCTGCAGTGGCATTTTTGATGTTTTCACCGTCAATAAGGATTTCACCTTCAGTTGCATCATAAAGCCTTAATAACAGGTTTGTAAGTGTTGTTTTACCTGCACCATTGTATCCCACAAGAGCAATTTTCTCGTAAGGTCTGATGGTAAGATTAATATCTTCAAGAGTAGGCTTGTCGTTGTTAGGGTAGGTGAAAGAAAGATTTTTAATAGTAATTTCCTTCGGTTCAGTTTTCTTTACTGTTTCACCACCATTACTAATCTTGAAATCAGCATTCAGAAATTCACGGTATTTGTCAATCATCTTGCCTTGCTCTGAAAAACGAGCTAATGCCCAGACCGTCAGGAATTGGAATGACATAGCAACAGAGTGTGCACCATTAAATGTGGCAACAAAATCACCTGCACCGAGAGTTTCTTTTACAAGAACACAATATCCGAGATAAAGAGGAAGAATGAATAAGAAACCTAAATTCTGCACACCCACTGTCTGTATGCAGTTAAGTGCTGAAATCTTATTCCAATATTTCTTCTGATTGTTGATAACATCATCTGCGGCATCGTTATATCGGTCAATAAGCAAAGGAGCAATATTATTCATTCGCACTTCCTTGGCGTAATCCTGCAAATAGAAAACACGCTGAAAATAGTCACTTCGTCTGTGGTATTTCGCATTTTCAACTCGTCTTTCCATCATAAGAGTGCCGACTCTTTTACTGATTGGCATAAAAATGCAGATGATAACGAGAATGATTACAAGACACCAAGGGTCAATAGTGAATAAGACAGATGAAACTGTCACAAGCGAAATAAGATGTCCCACATACATTCTCACAAGACCTAAAAGATTCTGAATATTGCCTGAGGATGACTCAATAGTGAGGATGAAATTGTTGTAAAACTCAGGGTTGTCGTAGGACTCAAGGTCAAGACTTCTTGCCTTGTCATAAAGCTTCTGATTAAGACCGTAATAAAGCTTTTCTCTTTCTGTATTCCAATAAAATTCACGGAAAAGCCACGAAATGACTGTTGAACAGATTAAAACCAATGCAATAACAAGGACAGCATAGAAAATTCTTTCAAGATTTTTTCCTTCCGTAACAACATCAATGATGTATTTGACACCAATAACACGGATAAGGTTATTGGGCAGTATCATTAAAAGTCCCCAGAAAAGCTCACCGATAACCAAAAGGGGAGAGACGCTGAAAAGAAGCTTTATAAAAAAGAAAATATTTGACACCATTGAATGTGTCGTTTTCTTTTCCTGCTTTTTCTTAAACATTTTCATTCACCTCACTTTCACCTTTATAGCTTGATGCCTGTAAAGTGAACATTTTACTGTATTCACCATTCTGTGACATAAGCTCGTTGTGTGAGCCTGACTCAAGAATTGTTCCGTCACCAAGAACAAAAATCCTGTCAGAAAGTACAGCACTTGAAAGTCTGTGCGAAATATAGATTACAGTTTTATTTTTAGTTACCTCAATTAAATTTTCATACATTTTGTATTCGGCAATAGGGTCGAGTGCCGAGCTTGGCTCGTCAAGAATTGCGATTTCAAAGTCACGGGCAAAAAGACGTGCTGCTGAAACCTTCTGATTTTCGCCACCTGAAAGACCGGCACCATCAATTTCAAATTCACGGGTAAGGACTGTGTCAGCACCCTTTGGCAGACTTGCAATTTTCTCCCATACACCACTCTGACGAAGTGCCTTTTCAGCAAGTGCTTTTTCTTCGTCATTACATTCGTGACACATAATGTTTTCATTAACAGAAACTGCAAAGTTTTTATAATCCTGAAAAACAGTTGCAAAAGCATTACGTAAGGATGCAACATTATACTCTTTGACATTTATGCCATTGTAAAGGATTTCACCTTCATCAGGGTCATA
Source organism: Candidatus Fimenecus sp. (assembly GCA_045531435.1). Taxonomy (GTDB): domain Bacteria; phylum Bacillota; class Clostridia; order Oscillospirales; family Acutalibacteraceae; genus Fimenecus. Next base: position 1,840 of record JAZSDZ010000085.1, on the reverse strand, counting down.
AAATCTTAAAAGCAGTTTAACAAGTGTTGATTTACCTGCACCATTCACGCCAACAATGGCAATAGTTTCGCCCTTGTTGATTTTAAACGAAACATTTTTAAGAATAACCTTGCTTGTGTCAGGATATTTGAATGAAACATTTTTAAATTCAATGCTTTCAAATTCTCCTGCATCCTTGCCACCATCAGTAATTTCAGGCTCATAGTCAAAGAAATCTCTTAAATTCTGGAAGTAAAGTGCCATTTGTGAAAGCTCGTCAAAGCCTTCTGCAATACTCATTGTTGAGTCACGGACAGAGTTGATTGATGAAAGCACAACGGAAAATGAAGAGATTGTAAGTGCCTTTGTGTAAATGAATTGATAACCTGCAAGGGCATAAGTACCGATAATCGGTATGAAATCACTGAAAAGTGAACTGAGCATACTGTAAATAAACAGTTTAAAACCGTAGCTTTTAAGAATCTGCACATTACCGTCAATTGCTTTTTTGAATCTTTCAATCAATACAGCAAAAATGTTTGATGTTCTCATATCCTTTGAATATTCCTTAAGGAACATTGTTCGCTGAATATATGCCTTTATTCTGTTGTTTGTTGTCATTTCTAAGTCACGCTTATAAACAGCCTTACTCTTATAAATCTCAACAACAAATACTAATGTGACAGGTAAAAGGAACAAAAGGTACAATGGGTTAATAACCGTAACGGTTGTTATAACGCAGATAAGTGCGATAATACCACCGATAATTGCAGCAATATCCCAACAGAGCAAATCGTAATAACTTGAAGAAAGCACAAGTGTTGCTCTTTGATACTTGTCGTAAAAAGCAGGGTTTTCGTAACAGCTTACATCAAGCTGAACTGCCTTTTCAAATATCTTGTTATTCAGCTTTTTATATACCACCTTTGCTGATATAAGTCGCATTTTTGTAGCATAAGCAGAAATAACATTGATTGCCACACATAAGCCGAGGAAAAGTAGAAGATATGTAAAATATGTACTGAAATCAGCGTTGCCGTCAATAATACTCAACAATACTTTAAGAAACAGAATGTTCTGGACATACATGGATAAGACCTTGTTGGATATTTCCGTAATAAGATAGCCGATTAAAAGCTTTTTGTCTGCTTCCCATACGAGCTTCAGGGCAAAAATAACATTTTTAAAAATGGGAACCTTGACAGGCTCGTGAAGTTTAATCCACCTCATATTTTCTCCTTTTATTATATAAACAGATAAATTATAATTTATCAAACAGAATTATTTTCACACAATTATAATATAATGAAATTTATAATTCAATAAAATCAGGAGAAAAAATGAGATAAAAAGACATAAAAAAATCGTCCCTTATGGACGAAATAAACACAATATAAAAAAGTGATTATAAAAAATGAAATGACCCTCGGAGTCGATGTTTCTTTACACATCTTTCACTGACTCGGAGGGTCATCTCTGTTCACTCTTGATATCTAACATCTTTTTATATACCTCTCATTCTACAGATTTTCTGTCTTCCTCACTTTGATTTTCAACTCCGTCACACTCTCTACAGTCGTCAGTCATTCTCGAAAAGCGAGACCCTTAATGCATCAGAACCTATTTGTCAATTTCGGAAGAGCTTTTGTTGATTCTTAAATCTTTAAACAACCTTTAGTTTGCAAGCATTTATCTATATAAAAATTAATTATCATTATGTCTGTGCTGCTTGCTACACTTATTTACTTTTTAAAAACTAAACCTTGTTCAAGTTTTTAAGAACCTTTGCGATTTACCTGTACATTGGAATCACCGTTTCCTTTCTGTGTCTATAATATAACATATGTAAACACCTTTTTCA
>JAZSDZ010000166.1:0-7889 GCA_045531435.1 Candidatus Fimenecus sp. | reverse complement strand
TAGCTTAACATCCATTTAATCACCTCAATCAATACTATGATTACTTGTCCCTGATTATTCTTAAAATTCATTGAAAAGAAACTAATTATATGATATACTTATTTAAAATTTAATTGAGGAGCTTATAATGAAATCAAAAATCACATCACTTATTAAAAATAATAAATATGTTTTGTTATCCGGATTAGCTGCATTTTTTATAATAACGATAGTTTATTTCTGCTATTCAATTATTCCATTTGGAGATAAAATTATATATAGAATGGACTTGTATCACCAATACGGGCCACTGTTTTCCGAATTATACGACAGATTAACAAGTGGAGAATCATTATTATATTCATGGAATTCCGGCCTTGGTAGTTCTTTTATTGGTAACTTTTTTAATTATTTGTCAAGTCCATTTTCTATACTTGTATTAATTTTTGGACACGATAATACATTTGAAGCTGTTGCTGCAATGATTGCTATTAAATCTATCCTCAGTTCAATGTCATTGTCCTATTATCTTAAAAAATCACATAACGATGATGGTCCACAATTAATAGCATTTGGTGTAATGTATGTTTTTAGTGCTTATTTCATTGCATATTACTGGAATGTAATGTGGATTGATTCATTATATTTATTGCCATTAATCGCACTCGGCATAGAAAATATAATTAATAAAGGTAAATGCTCAGTATATATCATATTTTTATCATTAGCCATATTTACAAATTACTATATTGGTTTTATGCTGTGTATTTTTTCATGCATATATTTTCTCTATTATTTCTTCTGCTCCTATAATTCTATTAATAAAAAACAAATTAAAATAAATTCAGAATCGTCTGTACAAGGATATCTTAAAAATTCATTCTTAATTCAAAGTGGAATAAGATTTGCTTTTTCATCATTAGCTGTTGGAATTATATTATTATTTATGCTTGTTCCTGTAGCATATGTATTAAGTTCATCATCTGCTACTTCCGGAAATAATCCATCAGAGATAAAATTATACTTTGATATTTTTGATTTCTTAGCTAACCATCTTGCTAGTCTTGAACCAACAATCAGAAGTAGTGGTGAAGATGTTCTTCCTAATGTTTATTGTGGAATATTGACTTTAGTTTTAATTCCGATGTATATTTTCTCTGATAAAATTCGTTCAATCGAAAAAATAGCTTCTGTAATTTTTCTTTCTATTTTCTATTTAAGTTTTAACGTTAATATTATAAATTTTCTTTGGCATGGTTTACATTTTCCTAACGATTTACCATACCGTCAGTCTTTTATGTACTCGTTTATTCTTATTACATTAGCTTACAAAGCTTTTATGAATATTAGTGAGTTAAATAAAAAACAATTGATATCAATAGGAACTGGTATTATTGCTTTTATCATACTTGTTCAAAAAATTGAATCAAAGAATGTCATTAACACATCTGTATTTATATCAATCGGGTTTGTTATTGCTTATGTAATTATTTTAGGACTTATTAATAGCAAAAAATGTCAGGCTATATCAATCAGTATTATTCTTTCATGTACTGTTATTTCTGAATCTATTCTTGCAAGTACAACTCATTATGTTGCTAATCAACATAAATCTTCATTTGTTGAGGACTATGATGCATATAAAGAAATTCAAGAAGTTGTAGATAAAAAAGATGAGAGTTTATTCTATCGTTCAGAATTATCAGATTTAAGAACAAGAATGGACCCATGTTGGTACGATTATAATGGTGTTTCTGTATTTTCATCAATGGCATATGAAAGTGTCGCAAGATTACAAAAAGAAATAGGATTATTCGGAAACTATATTAATAGTTACACATATAATCCGCAAACACCTATTTATAATTCTATTTTTTCATTAAAGTATATTTATGACAGACATAATCTTATCAGCGAAGGAGAATACTATAATCTTATTGATTTGAATTCAACATATTCGGTTTATGAAAATAATTATCATTTGAATATCGCCTTCCCTGTTGATGAGAGTGTTATAGAATGGAATACAGCAAATTATTCTAACCCTGTTTATGCTCAGGAATTCCTTTTTCAGTTAACTACAGGTATAGACAATATTTATAATGAAATATATGATTATGATTTTGAGTACAATAATGTTTACGAAATTTCAGAAGATAGTAAATATTCTAATTCATTTACAATATTTAAAAATAATGAGGATGATGAAGCTTCTTTAATTATTAACTTAATATCAAATTCAAACGGTCATATATATGTTTATCTTAATTCGCGTAACCTCGATAGTGTGGATGTCACATCACCTATAATTAACACTACAATGGAGGTAAAAGACGGATATATTCTTGATTTAGGTTATTATGGTTCAAATGACCTTATCAGATTAGAATTACCCGTAAAAGATGATACAACATTTGCAAATGTTGATTTTATTGCATTTACAATAGATAATGACAAATTCATCGAAGGATATAACAAATTAAAGTCCGGTCAATTGGAATATAAAAAATTTAATGATACTGAAATTGAAGGTACATTTATAGCTGAAGAAAATGAGCTCTTATTTACTTCAATTCCATATGATAAAGGTTGGAATGTATATGTTGACGGAGAAAAAGTTTCAGATAAAAATATAATTAAAATATCTGATTCACTTCTTGGTGTTAAAGTTGAAGAAGGAGAACATACAATCTCGTTTAAATATGCAATACCAGGATTGAATATTGCAACAATTATTTCATTGGTATTTATTTCTTTGATTTTTGTTTTGTATATTATGAAGAAAAAAAGAGTTCTTATTTTTAAAAATTTAAAACAAAACATTTGGGATGTCGCAAACATAGAATCGAATAATATTAAATCGTCAGAAACTGAGAAAATATTAGAATCTGAAGAATCGGATTTGATACATGAAAATGCAAAAGATATTACTATAGTTGACAACAATATTAATACAGATGAAATAGAATAAAATATAGCAGGATAGTTAATTGATTTTAACTACCCTGCTTATATTTTATAAAATTTTATTTAAATATTGGCCTGTATATGATTTTTTACATTTTGAAACTTGCTCCGGAGTACCACAAGTAACGATTTTTCCGCCCTTGTCCCCTCCTTCAGGTCCTAAGTCGATTATATAATCTGCTGTTTTAATAACATCAAGATTATGTTCAATTACAACAATTGAATTACCACCATCAACAAGTCGTTGCAAAACTTCAACAAGTTTATGAACATCAGCAGTATGAAGTCCTGTTGTAGGTTCATCGAGAATATATATCGTTCTGCCTGTTGAGCGTTTTGATAATTCAGTAGCAAGTTTAACTCTTTGTGCTTCTCCACCTGAAAGAGTTGTTGCAGATTGTCCAAGTTTAAGATAACCAAGTCCAACATCAAAAAGAGTCTGAAGTTTTCTTTTAATTTTTGGAATGTTTTCAAAAAACATCAGAGCTTCCTCAATAGTCATATCAAGAACTTCGTATATATTCTTACCCTTATATTTGACTTCGAGGGTTTCGTGATTATATCTTGCACCATGACAAACTTCACAAGGAACATATACATCTGCGAGAAAATGCATTTCAATTTTTACAATTCCGTCACCTTCACAAGCTTCGCACCTACCGCCTTTTACATTAAATGAAAAACGACCAGCATTATATCCTCTGATTTTAGCATCCTGTGTTGATGCAAACAATTCACGAATATCAGTAAATACACCTGTATATGTTGCCGGGTTTGAACGAGGTGTTCTTCCAATTGGTGCCTGGTCAATATTTATAACTTTGTCAAGATGTTCTAATCCCATCATCTTTTCAAAGTTTCCGGTAGGTTTTTTTGCATTATTTAATTCATTGGCAAGATTTTTATATAAAATCTCATTAACTAATGATGATTTACCTGAGCCCGATACACCTGTAACACAAACAAAGCATCCCAGCGGGAAATCAATATTAATATTTTTCAAATTGTTTTCAGATGCTCCGATAATAGATAATATATTATCATTACCTTTCCTTCGTTCTTCAGGAACAGGTATTTTTCTTTTACCTGAAAGATAATCACCTGTTATTGACTTTTTGCAATTAATTATATCATCATTTGTACCTGCACATACAACCTCACCACCATGAATTCCTGCGCCCGGACCGATATCAACCACAAAATCAGCACTGCGTATAGTATCTTCATCATGTTCAACAACAATTAAAGTATTACCTAAATCACGAAGTTTTTTTAGTGTTTCAAGCAATTTATCATTATCTCTCTGATGAAGTCCGATACTTGGTTCGTCAAGAATATAAACAACCCCCATAAGTGATGAACCAATTTGAGTAGCAAGTCTTATGCGTTGGCTTTCACCACCTGAAAGTGTACCTGATGAACGAGATAATGTAAGATAATCAAGTCCAACACTTTTTAAAAAGTTCAATCTGCTTTTAATTTCTTTAACAATAGGTTCAGCAATTATTTTCTCTTTATCAGTTAAAACAAGACTATCTATATATTCAATAGCTTTTGCAATTGACATATCACAAAATTCACTGATATTTTTATCACCGACTGTTACTGATAAAACCTCAGGTTTTAATCTGTTACCCTTACAATCAGGACAAAGTGAAACTGTCATTACTTGTTCGATTTCCCATTTTGCCCAGTCACTTGTTGTTTCTCTATATCTTCTTTCAAGATTATTAATAATACCTTCAAATTCAGTAGAATATGTGCCTGAACCATAAAAAGTAGAGCGAACCATCTGCAACTTATGGTTTGTACCATATAGAATTGCATTCAAGCCTTCTTCTGAAATATCTTTTATAGGAGTTTTCAAAGTGAAGCCATATTCTTTACCAAGAGCCTCATAATACATTGCCGCAATTGAGCCTTTTTCAGCTTTTCCCCATCCTGATGCACATATTGCGCCTTCGCTTATAGAAAGTTTTTTATTAGGGATTACAAGCTCAGGACTAACCTTTAAAAATGTACCTAGTCCTGTACAAGTAGGACAGGCGCCATAAGGATTATTAAATGAAAACATTCTTGGTGAAAGTTCATCCATACTAATTCCGTGTTCAGGACAAGCATAATTCAAAGAATAAAGATATTCCTTATCATCAATTACATCTATAATAACATTACCACCTGAATGCTGTGTTGTTGTTTCTATAGAATCAGTAAGTCTTGTTCTAATTCCGTCTTTGACTACAAGGCGGTCAACAATTATTTCAATGGTATGTTTAATTGTTTTCTTAAGTTTCATATTTTCAACAAGTTCTGTAATTTCACCGTCAATTCGCGCCCTTACAAAACCTGCCTTTAATGCATTAGCAAGTTCCTTTGCATGTTCTCCTTTTTTTCCTCTGACAACAGGAGATAAAATCTGAAATTTTGTTCCCTCAGGTAAACTAAGAATGTTATCAACAATCTGGTCAACAGTCTGTTGTTTGATTTCTCTGCCACAGACCGGACAATGAGGAATACCAACACGAGCATACAGAAGCCTTAAATAATCATAAATTTCAGTAACTGTACCCACTGTAGAACGAGGATTTTTTGAAGTTGTTTTCTGGTCGATAGAAATGGCCGGAGAAAGCCCTTCAATTGACTCTACATTAGGTTTTTCCATCTGACCTAAGAACATTCTTGCATACGATGACAAAGACTCTATATAGCGTCTTTGCCCCTCAGCGTATATTGTATCAAATGCTAATGATGATTTACCAGAACCGGATAGACCTGTAAAGACTACAAGTTTATCTCGTGGAATTTCGAGGTCTATATTTTTAAGATTATTTTCTTTTGCACCTTTAATTATAATTTTATCATGTATCATATAACTATCCTATTACTCTGATTTTAATTTTTCTATCTTATCTCGTAAGAATGCAGCATATTCAAAGTCAAGAATTTTTGCTGCTTCTTTCATTTCTTTTGTAAGATTTATAATCATTCTTTGTTTTTCGTCTTTGCTCATCTTGCGTTTATTTGATTTATCACGACTTGAAATTTCAAGAACATCTCGTACTTCTTTTGTAATCGTCTGTGGTGTAATGCCGTTTTTGTTATTATATTCAATTTGTTTTTCTCGTCTTCGATAAGTTTCGGAAATTGCATTTTCCATTGATTTTGTAACTGAATCAGCATACATAATTACATGACCGTTTGAGTTTCGCGCTGCACGACCAATTATCTGAATAAGAGATGTTTCCGAACGCAAAAAGCCTTCTTTATCCGCATCTAATATGGCAATTAATGAAACTTCAGGAATATCAAGACCTTCACGAAGAAGATTAATGCCAACAAGAACATCAAATTCACCTAATCGCAAATCACGAATAAGTTCCATTCTTTCCATTGTATCAATATCGTAATGCATATATCGAACTTTTATACCGTGTTGTGATAGGTAATCCGTAAGATTTTCTGCCATATTCTTTGTAAGAGTTGTAACAAGAACTCGTTCTTTTTTCTCAACACGGATATTAATTTCTGAAATTAAATCATCAATCTGACCTTCGGTACTACGAACAGAAATTTCAGGGTCAAGAAGTCCTGTTGGACGAATGACCTGTTCTGCAACCTGAACACTTTTTTCATTTTCAAAGGTTCCAGGAGTAGCACTCACAAATATTTTCTGATGTGTCTTGTCATAAAATTCATCAAAAGTCAAAGGTCTGTTATCATATGCAGATGGTAAACGGAAACCAAAATTTATAAGGCTTTCTTTTCGTGAACGGTCACCACCATACATACCTCTTACCTGCGGTAAAGTAACGTGCGATTCATCAACAAACAGCACATAATCATCAGGAAAATAGTCAAGTAGTGTAAACGGTGGTTCACCAGGTTTTCTGCCCGACATTATTGCAGAATAATTTTCAATTCCCTTGCAAAAGCCTGTTTCAAGAAGCATTTCCATATCGTATTCAGTTCTTTGACGAATTCTCTGTGCTTCAATAAGCTTTCCTTCTTTTTCAAAAAAGGCAACCTGTTTTTCCATCTCATCGCTGATTTGTTGAAGTGCACATTCCATTTTTTCAGGTGAGACAACGTAATGTGATGCTGGATAAATGGCAATATGAGAAACAACATTCTTAACAGCACCAGTCAATGGATTTATTTCACTGATTCGGTCAATTTCATCACCGAAAAATTCAACCCTAATAGCAGAATCATTAGAATAAACAGGAAAAATTTCAACTATATCCCCTCTTACTCTGAATTTATTTCTTGTGAAATTGATATCATTTCTCTCGTATTGAATTTCAACAAGCTTTTTAAGAAAATCATCACGATTCTTTTCCATGCCTGTACGAAGAGAAATCACCATACTCTTATAGTCAATAGGGTCACCTAATGAATAGATACAAGAAACACTTGCAACAATGATTACATCTCGTCTTTCGGACAAGGCTGAAGTTGCAGAATGACGAAGTTTATCAATTTCATCATTTATTGCTGAATCTTTTTCGATATATGTGTCAGTTGTAGCGATATAAGCTTCAGGTTGATAATAATCATAATAAGATACAAAATATTCAACAGCATTTTCAGGAAAAAATTCTTTAAATTCTGCACATAACTGACCTGCAAGTGTCTTATTATGTGCAAGAACAAGTGTAGGACGATTAAGTTTTGCAATAATATTTGCCATAGTAAATGTCTTACCGGAGCCTGTTACACCCAGTAAAGTTTGTTCTTTATAACCCTTTTCAACACCATCAACTAATTTTTTAATTGCTTGTGGCTGATCACCTGTCGGCTTATAATTACTTACTAACTTAAACATTTTACACCTCGCACATTTGTTCTTTTATTATACAATATTATAAAAATATAATCAACAAAAAAATCATAAATATTATGTAAAATATAAATATACTCCTCAACATTTTTTGTAAATATTT
>JAZSDZ010000010.1:0-2998 GCA_045531435.1 Candidatus Fimenecus sp. | reverse complement strand
GTGATAATGCCGACAAGACGATTTTCCCTGTCAACAACCGGAAGGGCAAGAAGGTCGTATTTCTCGAAAAGGTCGGCAACAACTTCCTTATCCTCAGATGTATTAACGGAGATAACATTATCCTCCATTATTTCACGTATTGTTGCATTTTCGTCAGCAAGAAGCAATTCCTTAACTGTTACAACACCTTTAAGCTTTCGTTTGCTGTCAGTTACATAACAGGTATAAATTGTTTCCTTATCAACACCTGTACGACGGATTCGCATAAAAGCATCGGCAACGGTCATTGAGCGTTTAAGGTCAACATACTCAATTGTCATAATGCTTCCTGCAGAGTCCTCAGGATATTTTAAAATTTCATTGATACTTTTTCTTGTTTCAGGGTCAGTATGCTTTAAAATTCGTTTTACAAGGCTTGATGGCATTTCCTCAATAAGGTCAACAGCATCATCCACATATAATTCATCAAGAACTTCACGAAGCTCTGTATCAGAAAATGCACGGATAAGCTGTTCCTGATATTCAGGCTCCATATTAACAAAAACCTCAGCAGCAAGTTCCTTGTTAAGCAAACGATAAACAAGGGTCAACTCTCGCTCTTCAAGCTCCATGAATATTTCAGCAATATCCTGCTCGTTCATTTCATCAAGCAAATCCTTCAATGCTTTCCAGTTTTTCTTTTCAAGAAGCTCTTTTAAGATTTCATAGGTTTCCATTTTCACATCTCCTTTTCATAAAATACAGGTATGTGAAACACGGCGAGTATCTTACAAAGTGTGGCACAATACCACAATAATACTCGGAGGTTCCAGTTTTGTACTTCGGTACGTGTCCACTTTTTTCACTCCTTTAATATGTTTTAAAATAAAAACTGCATTTCGGCAGAATAGCAAAAATACAGTCATTTATACTTTGCACTTCGTTCAAGCTTTAGCTTCGCAGGGCGATGAAATTACATTAAATCATACCTTGTTTTCGATATGACTTGTTAACCAACTTACAGTGTCTCCACCAAGGCTGAACTTCACAGGGATTTAATAGGTTTTAAGCGAATATTTTCCGTTGATTCTTCATAAAAAAAATGTCGTAATACAGCAAGTATTACGAATTTTTTATTATTTTGTCTAAACGAAAACTATTTTGCTTAAAACTGCTTCGCATCTTAATTCTATAAAGTTTGGATGCAGAACGAGGCATAAATGTGAAGGAATCCTTACGGATTTCAAACATTTTAACGAAGTTATGCGACAAAATTTATGAATTAAGACTGTTAAATTCCTGTGGAGTTCAGCCTATGCGGCAGTAATCCGTATCCCTGTGGTAGCCTTACCTACCGAATATGTTTTCAAATATTTTTTATACATATATTATTAACCTTGACGACCATTTTGTCAATACGATTTTGAAACTTTTTTGCCTTTTTTATGGTTAAAATAAACATTTTTAATTGCACACTTTTAGTATGTATTAACAAAAATCTGCTTTTTGTGTTCATTTTTTGTTAAAATTTCGTTTTTGACATTGAATAAAATATTAAAATATGATACAATTTGTATTTGTAAAAATATGTACACAAGGAGTGCAAAACAATGAATTTAACTCAAACAGTTAAAAACGGTGTTGATATGGTCAAAACCCATTGGAAAACACCACCAAAAGGCAGATATATGCCTTTCCGAGAAATCGCTGCATATTCCGGCGGTGGTATCGGTGCATACATGGTTATCACATTAGGTAACGCATGTCTTTTATCTATGGGTAATACACTTATCTCTTCAACACTTGGTGTTGGTGCAACAGATATGTATTTACTCTATGTTATCGCTATCCTCATTAACATTCCTTTCACAGGACTTCGTGCGACAATTATCGATAACACAAGAAATAAAGCAGGTAAATATCGTCCTTACATAGTAAGAATGGCTATCCCTTCTGCAATCATTTGTAATTTGATTGTTTGGTTCCCTTATGATAAGTTAAGTCTTATCGTTGGTGAAGGCATGATATTCGGCAGAGAAAAAGATTATGTTGCAAAATGTGCATTGATTCTTATACTGAATATTGCACTCAACTTTATCTATTACTTCTTCTATGACGGATATGAAAACCTTATCCATGTTCTTTCTCCAAATACACAGGAAAGAGCAGACGTTGCATCAATCAAGAGCGTTGTTTACTCATTCGCTCCTACAATTGTAAACCTTTTCACACCAATTATTGCCCGAAATCTTTTCCATACAAACACAACAGACATTCGTGTTTACAGATTCCTCTACCCTATTCTTGCTGTTTTAGGTGTTCTTCTCTGTATCGTTGTTTATAAATATACTGAAGAAAAAATTGTTCAGGCAAGAACTCACGTTGTTCAGATTAAGTTTATTGATGCTCTCCGTGCAGTTGCAAAAAATAAGTATTTCTGGATTATCTCTCTTGCAGGTTGGATTGGATTCCTTGAGTCTGCATACTCAAACATCCTTAACTGGCTTTACAACTATGGTGGTGCTTGTAACGGTAACGTTTATGGTCTTGTTGTTACTCTTTACGGTAACGCTTCTCTCTGGGGTATGATTGCTGCTCCATTCTGTATCAGAAAATGGGGTAAAAAATCCGTTCTTGTTGTTACTAACCTTATGAACGTTGTGTTCATTCTTATGATGCTTCCTTTCACACAGGAAATCAACAACCTTACAATCTGGCTTGTTATGGGTTGTCTTTACCTTAACGCACTTATGGGTTCATTCGCTCACATCCTTAACCCAACAATTCAGGCTGACATCCGTGACTATCAGCAATATCAGACAGGTGAAAGAATTGACGGTATGTTCTCTGCTGTTGCTACAATCGGTACTATTATCACTCTTGGTACTTCTGCTGTTCTTCCTGTTATTTATGAAAAAGGCGGTATTACTGCTGAAATTGCAAAGAAAGTAACATCAAATCCTGATGTTCTCAACCGTGTTCTTGGTGACGGAAAAACTGTTGGTCAGATTCTTTCAGA
>JAZSDZ010000050.1:0-34806 GCA_045531435.1 Candidatus Fimenecus sp. | reverse complement strand
TGTATATATTTGTTTATTTTATACACTTGACTTTGTGCATATTCTTTGATATAATATGGACAATGGAAAAGGAGGCTTTTTATATGCCAATAATATATGATAAACTATTTAAACTTTTGAAGGATAATGGTTATACAACATACAAAATCCGTCAAGACAAATTGATAGGGCAGGGAACATTGACTGCATTAAAGAACGGAACAGGTGGATTAGACCACAAAACCCTTTCTCGACTTTGTGAAAAGTTTGATTGTCAACCTGCCGACCTTATGGAGTATGTAAAAGACTCTGATGTTCATGAAAAGGGGTAACTTGTTTCGTGAACAAAATCCTGTGTTTTGACGGTCAAATACACTATATTATTCGTGACCTAAAAGTGTTCATGAAATCATTTGTTTTTATGAACAGGTAAGTAGGGGGTATATTTCAGGATAAAAATTATGTGCCACTCAATTTGTAATTGTGCGTGGCTCATTCTCCGTCTAAGTGTGTATTTCATTATGAATTACGGTTTTTATGACTGTAAAGGATAGAATGATGTTTTACTCGTCAAACGAGCCAAAAGGGGTATAAACGCAAAATACGGCAAACCTTGAGAATGTTTCTCTTGGTTTGCCGTTTGTATTACTTGAAGTCTTTTAATAATTCATCAAGTGCCATATCGAGTGCAGTTTTTAAACTTTTTTGCATAATTGCAAGAATTTCTGACTCGAGTATGTTTTTCTTCTTTTTTTGTTTTTTCTTGTTTCTTTCTTTTATGTTTGCCATTATTCTTTCACCTTACTTTCCGTGATGATTTTTATGGTTTCAGGTTCATCAAAATTTTCTAATAATTCAAGAAAATTATTTCTCTATTCTCTAAAATTTTCATTTGCCGACTTTCCATTGAGTTGATAATAGAATAAGTCAGGGACTTTTCCTAAGTCTCGTAATGTTTCTAACATTTCATTATTCATATAATTTCTCCTTCCAAAATCTAATCAAGGGATATATTCAATGCACCCCTGTTAATTTTAAATTTTCTCCAATTTTCCTCTTTTGGAATTTGATAATTAAGAGGGGGAGTATAGAGACGAATAAAATAACCCTCTCTTTCTCCTATTTCCTCGTCAATTTCATCCATTGTGCGACTTGATGCAGTATGTAAAATATTAAATCGAATTTTATATTTTCTACTTCTTGCCTCTGATAATACTTTGTATTTGTTTTCTTTTGGATTTGCCATTGAAATCCAATGTTCTGCCATTCTGTAGAGTATATTTTTACTTTTACCAACATATACAATTTTATTGTTGACGGTTATTGAATAGACCCCTGCACAGTCAAATTCTTTTGACCATTCCTATTCTAAATATTTGTTGTAAATATAGTCTGTATATTTACTCATTTGAATTCTCCTTTTTCTTAAAATATGAAGTTTCCTTTCTCATCACTGAACTCATCATTTACTTTTGGTTTGTTTATAATATTTGATTTTATAATATTATTATTTGTTTTTTCAACTTTATTATTATGTGTATATTCAATAACCCCTGCCGAGGAACAATCAGAATTTGAAGGGGTATTTTCAATGTCAGGGGAAGGGGTAATATCAATATCCCTCTCTGCACTTTTATAAATTGTATCATAATCCACAATGATTTCACCCTGTTGACCGTTTACACTTGGTTTATGGATTATCCATCCTTTTTCAACCAATGATTTTCTTGCACTCTTGTATGTTGTTTCTGACATTCCACAACGGCTCATAACTGTTGCCTCTGCGATTGCAAAACTTCCGTTGTCTGCATTTCCTGTCAAAAATAACATCAGTTTTAACTATGCACCTTGTTTTCCTGTCAGACCATTAAAAAGTATTGTTTCAAGTTCATGTGTTCTTATTGCCATACCCCATTTTTTATCTCTGTTTTTTTCACCCTTCGACTTTAATATTGGTGCTTGATTGATTATGCTCATTTTCGCAAATCCTCCACATTTCACATATAAACCTAATGTATTGACTTGTGTTCATGTGATACTTTTTTGCCTACTATTGGATTTCCTCTTTCTCTTTTGCAGTTAGGCGAACATCAATTTTTTTAGTTTTTTTACTATACATTTTTCCACTCCTTTAATATATAAAATTTCTTGTAAATAAAGTATCAGACATTGTCCGACCTTATAATATATTATAACAATTTTTTTTAATAAAGTCCAAAAAGGACGGTCGAACGCAAACAAAAACACCACTGAACTCTTTAAAATTCAGTGGTGTTTTTGTCCTATTAAGTTTCATTATTTATTCTTCCTTTTATGCAACTTTTTCGAGTGGTGTATCAGTAATAATTGGCATACCATTTGTTGTTACCTCAGGATATTTTTCTAAAAACCATTTCTTTATTGTGGGATAACGATGCCCCTTTGAATGACACTGACTTATGAATTTTCTATCCTCAAGTTCTTTGAGAACTTCTTCTCTTGTTTCTTCAGGTTCAAACCTTCTTATATACTTTTCCATATAATCGTATTTTAACCCTTTGTAGTGTTCCTGTTTACTGTTTGTTTTTATATCATCACGAACAGTTATAGTATAATTTGGAAAACTTTTTATAAAATTAGCAAGCATTGTATATTCATCATTCTTAGGGTATCGTGCTTTTTCCTCAAACCATTTGTAAAGAATTATTTTATTGTTCGCATGGTCGAATTTAACAGGTGTTCTTGATTTTGCCATAATTTATTACCTTCCTTTCTTAATTAAGCAACTTTTTTTTCATTGATTTTCTTGAGTTCAGGATATTTTGTGAAAAACCAATTTCTAATCTCTTTTGGTGACTCTGATGTCTTTTCATTGTTTTCATTTGCTTTTAAGCCTCTCATAACAAGGAACTCATTCATGATTTCACCGTTATCGTCGTGCTTTGAAATGTATTTTGTCATTTCATCATATGAGAGTGTTGTTGACTTTCTCTTTTTCTGTGTTCTTACTACAAAACGATAGTCTTTAAACTTTGACATAAGTTCTTCACAAACTAAATATTCTTCTGAACCATATTTTCCTGAAGCCTTTTGGAACTGTTTTGTCACTGTAATTGTTTTGTTTGCGTGGTCGATTGTAAGGTTGTTTGCAAGGTCAATTTTTGTTTCTCTGATAGTATTTTTCATATTGAAGTTTCCTTTCTTAAAACGGTAAGTCGTCACCTTATTTTTTATTATTTTAATATTGTTTTATTTAACTTAGGGATTAACCATTTACCTCTTGTTTACTCACTCCTTTTGGTTTTTTGTTTTGGTGTCTCTCCCTTTGTTGTGTCTATATTATATCACTCTAAAACAAGTAACCTGTGCTTTAAAAACGACAAGTTAATATTTTTCTCAAAAAAGTTGTAGAAAAGTTGTTAATATTTTGTTGAATAGTTAAATAAATTTTGTTAATATGTTGTTACAAGGATGACCACTTTTTTTTATGACCACTTTTAGGTGATAATAGAAGTGTTTTAAAGACTTGTTGACCACTTTTTGACGACTTATGTATGTTAAGGCAAAAAAATACGAGTGACCATTAAGCCACTCGTAATAGTATATTTATAAGAATAGGGGATTAGTTGAAATATCTCTTAAGAAGACCTTCGAATGCCTTACCGTGTCTTGCTTCGTCACGAGCCATTTCATGAACTGTATCGTGGATTGCATCAAGACCTTGTTCTTTTGCACGTTTTGCAAGGTTAAATTTACCCATAGTTGCGCCGTTTTCAGCATCAACTCTCATTTCAAGATTTTTCTTTGTACTGTCTGTTACAACTTCACCAAGGAGCTCAGCAAACTTTGCTGCGTGTTCCGCTTCTTCCCAAGCAGCTTTTTCCCAGTAAAGACCGATTTCAGGATAGCCTTCACGGTGAGCAACTCTTGCCATAGCAAGGTACATACCAACCTCTGAACATTCTCCTTCAAAATTAGCACGAAGGTCCATAATGATATCTTCTGATGCACCTTTAGCAACACCTACAACGTGTTCTGCAGCCCAAGTTCTTTCATCTTCTTTAACTTCATTGAACTTGTCAGCAGGAACTTTGCACTGTGGGCATCTTTCAGGAGCTGAATCTCCTTCATGAACATAACCGCAAACTGAACATACAAACTTTTTCATATTATTTCCTCCAAAAATAAATTTTAATTTATTTATTACAATTTATACACAACCCAAAGGCCATTAAACTGTAATTATTAACTTTACTTATTATATCATCTGAAAAGGAGATTGAGTCGTTTTTGAATGACATTAAATCATAAACATTACCACAAGTAGTACACTTGAAATGAGCGTGTGGATTAACATTCCCATCAAATCGGTCGGTTGACCCATCAGGAATTCGTAAAACCATCCCATTTTCTTCTAATTGTGATAAATTCCTATATAACGTACCCAAACTTATGTTAGGAATATATTCTCTGATTGTAAGATATAGGTCCATTGCAGTAGGATGGTCATATCGTGAACAAAGTTCATTAATTATTGCATCACGCTGCTTGCTTTTTCTTTCTAATGCCATTTTCTCACCTCACTAACAGTAATGATTATCGTTATTATATCATAAAATAATTAAATGTCAATAGTAATTTTAAATTTTAAAAAAAATTGGAAAATTTATCAAACTTGACGATTTTCTTATTATTTGGTAAAATATAGACAAATATTTTTAAGGATGTGAGAAGAATGCAAAATAAATATATTAAGAGTATTATTTCCATTATTTTAGTATGTTCTATTTTATTTTCGTTCTCTTCTGTTTTTTCTGTTTCAGCTGAATCTAAAACAGGCTATATAACACATGATTCTGTTCGTGTCAGAACTTCGCCTACATCTGTTTCAACAAATAATATTTTGAAACATAATGGTAATACAATTAATCTTAATACAGGTGATATTGTGACTATTCTTGACACTGTTGACAGTGATGGCGACGATAATCATCCTAAATGGTGTTATATTAAGTTTAAGTATAATGGTGTCGAATACGAAGGATTTATTTCAGCAAAATTTGTAAGAGAAAAAACACAGGATAGTCCTGGTGGTATTATGCCCGATGGTGTTCCTGAATTATACAAATCATATATTAAAGATTTGATTAATGAACATCCTAATTGGAAATTTGTTTTTTATGACACCGGTATAGAGTGGTCAAGCTTATTTGAAGAGGATGCACAAGGTTTTCTCAGTCGCAGTCTTGTAAACTATGTTTATCCTATATCATATCGTTCTACACAGTCTGGTGCTTATAACTGGCGAACCGACAAATGGATTTCGCAGGATAGTGGTGGCTGGTATCAAGCTAATAAACAAACAATTGCACATTATATGGACCCAAGAAATTTCTTTAACGAAAAAGATGTTTTTATGTTTGAGTCTTTAAAATATAATTCGACTTCACACACAATAAACGGTGTTAATGCAATAATTGATGGTTCGTTTATGGATGGCAAAACTACAAAGAATACAAGTGGACAAGCTGTTTCATATGCTCAGGCATATATCGATGCCGGTTTTCAGTCAAAAGTTAGTCCATATCACCTTGCTTCAAGAACAATTCAAGAAGTTGGCAAAAACGGTAGCGATTCCACAAGTGGCACATATGGCTCATATGCAGGATACTATAATTTTTATAATATACACGCATTCGCCGGTAGTGACCCTGTTGGAAATGCTCTAAAATATGCAAGAGGTGATACTGCATCTGAATCTGATAAGAAAAATTATGATATTCCTTGGAATACACCATATAAGGCAATTGTTGGTGGTGCTAAGTGGATTGGTGCAGGATACATAAATAGAAATCAGGATACATTGTATTATCAAAAATTTAATGTTGTGAATAAAGTGTGGACTCATCAATATATGAGTAACATTATTGCACCATATAAAGAAGCTGAAACTGTGTATAAATCTTATTCTAAATTAGGCATTCTTAATGAGAATTTTACTTTCATTATTCCTTATTTTAAGAATATGCCTGAAAAAGCTTGTCCTTTACCAAAAAATAGTAATGCAAGTCCTAATAATTGGTTAAGTTCTTTGACAATCGAAGGTTTAACTTTTAATTTTGATGGTGGTAAAACATCAGGTTATACTTTAACTGTTGCTGAATCAGTTTCTTCTGTGAATATCACTGCTAAAACAGTTAATTCAAAGGCTACAGTAAGTGGAATAGGGAAAGTTCAACTTTCAGGTGGTACAAATAATATTAAGGTTGTTGTTAAGGCTGAAAATGGTGATTCAAGAACATATTATATTGATATCGTAAGAAGTACAGAAAATGAAATACCACTTAAAGGAATTTCTCTTGACAAAACAGAATTATCAATGTTTAATGGGGAATCAAAAACACTAACAGTCAAATATAACCCATCAAATACAACTGATAGTAAGGCAATTATATGGACATCATCAGATAAATCTGTTGCTACAGTCGAAGATGGAAAAGTGATTGCTATTGGAAAAGGTACAGCTACAATTACAGCAAAGGTTGGTGCACATACTTCAATTTGTAAAGTGACTGTTTCCAATGATGTAATAATTGGTGATATTGATGCAGATGGATATGTTACAATTTCTGATGCACTTTTAATCTTTAAATATAAAACAAATGAAATTACATTGTCTTCAACTGCTTTAAAGGCTGCTGATACAGATAAAAATGGCAAAGTAGAATTGGCAGATGCATTGAAAATTTTTAAATATAAAAGTGGAGAAATAGAATCACTATAAATAATAAAGTAAGCCGACCTGATGGTCGGCTTATTTTATGCTTACATATATCTATTAATAAAATTACAAACTGAATTCCAGTATAGTTCGGGATTTGAACAGGAGTTTCGTGCGTGTGGAGAATTTGGAATTGTCAACTTTTCTTTCTCTGATGCACAAGCTTCATAAACTTTATCAAGCATTTCGTAAGGTACAAATGTATCTTTATCACCATGAATAAATATTGTAGGAGTTTTTGATTTTTTTAGCTGTTCAACTGAAGATGCTTTTTTAAAGTCAAATCCAGTATAAATTTTATTAACTGTGTTAGCACTGTAGAGAGTAGGGAATGTATGCATTTTAAAATTATTTCTGATTTTATTATCAAAAATATCCCATACAGATGTGTATCCACAATCAGCAATTGCCAATTTAACATTACATGGAAGTTCTTCACCTGTAGTCATCATCGTTGTTGCGGCACCCATTGAAACACCATGAAGAATTATTTTAATGTTTGGGTTACTTTCAGTGAGAAAATTTATCCAGTCAAGAATATCAAGTCTGTCATACCATCCCATTGTAATAATACCTGTTTCACTATCAGCATGACCATTAAGACTCGGCATAAGTACATTGTATCCTAATTCATGATATTTTTGAGCATATACGCCCATCGAACATGGATTAGATGTATAACCGTGAATAACAATTACACATACATCACTTTCTTTATCAGGAAAAATGTAATCAGCGTGAAGATTTTTATTAAAATGAGAAGATTTAATAGCTAATTTTTCTTTGTCTGCCTGATTAAACCAATTTTTTCCTAATTCCATTAATTTATTAAGTCTGATTTTTTCTTCATCATCCTTTTTAGAGCCACTTGCTATTTTTGCTACAAATGGTGTTTCTAATCCCTTTTTTGTAAGTGTAAATAGATAGAAACAATTACCAATCATATAGTAGGTAGCAAGAGCGGATGTACCAATAATTCCCACAGTTTTTAAAGCAGTTTTAGTTGACTTTTTCATAATAATTCCTCCTTATTTTTTATTTTACAACTAAAATTCTTTGTTGTCTATTATTTTTTACCATATAATAATAAATTTTTCATTTTGTGTTGTTTTATTTAAAATAATCTGTTAAAATAAGTTGAATAAAAGACATAAGAGGTAAATTTATATGGCAAATGATTTAACTATTATGAAAACTTCGCTTTTCGGCGGATTTAAAAAATCAGATGTTCTTAGTGTGATTGAACAGTTACAGACTGAAACAGCTGATGTGAAAGAAAGTCTTGATAGTAAACGAGAGGAAGTTCTTGATTTAAAAAATAAGATTGCAGAACTTGAGGATAAACTTGATTCTCTTTCCGGTGTTTCTGATAAGCTTGCTGAAAAAGAAATAGAAATAGAAACTCTTAAAGAAAAACTTAATGATGCAATTCTTGAAAATAAACAACTCAATGAAAAATCTGTTGAATATGATGAAAAATCTGAAAAACTTCGTCGTGCTGAAAAACAAATTGGTGCGGCATACATTGATGCTCGTCGTTATTCTGATGATTTAGTTGAAAATGCTAAGAGTAAAGCAAAGGACATTGGTGCTTTTGCATCTCAGGATATTAAGAGAGAAGCTGCAGAAATAGAATCACTCTTAAAAGATGTAGATACAATTTCTAAAAAGTTTAATTTATCTATTGAGCAATTACATAAGGATGTATATGCGCTCAGTTCAAAACTCAATTCTTCAGCATCTAATTTGTTAAATCTTCATACTGATTTGTCAGAAATTGAAGCTCATAATTTTGACTACGAAACTGTAATTGATGAAAACTCTGATAATGATGTTGTTTATACTGTTCGTGATGAGAGTTATGTTTCTGTATCATATGATGAAGAGGATGAGTAATGGCGAAATTTTACTATAATACAGACGAAGTATTGAAAAATATTAATATTCTCAATGCCGGAGACCGTGTTTTTCTTTCCGGCATTGTTTATACTGCAAGAGATGCTGCACACAAGAGAATCATACAACTGCTTGAGAATGGTGAAGATTTGCCATTCGAACTGAATAATGCATTTGTTTATTATG
Source organism: Candidatus Fimenecus sp. (assembly GCA_045531435.1). Lineage (GTDB taxonomy): Bacteria > Bacillota > Clostridia > Oscillospirales > Acutalibacteraceae > Fimenecus. The sequence goes on along the minus strand of JAZSDZ010000050.1, from coordinate 25,985 downwards.
CAGGTCCTACTCCTACACCAAATGGTTTAGCAATAGGAAGTTGCGGCCCAACTACATCAAGTAGAATGGACAAATTTACACCAACTCTATTAGACAATGGTTTAAAAGCTATGATTGGTAAAGGTCCAAGAAGTTCTGAAGTTGTTGATTCTATAATCAAAAATAATGCCATCTATTTTTGTTCAACAGGTGGAGCGGGTGCTCTTGCGTCCAAATGTATTACAAGTTGTGATGTAATTGCTTTTGATGATTTAGGATGCGAATCCATAAAAAGACTTGAATTTAATAATTTCCCCTTGATTGTTGCCATTGATTATAAGGGAAATATTTTATTTTAGAAATAGGAGAATTTAAATGTATTCACAAATCTGTGAGTTAAGAAATAAAATTATTGAAAAAGAATTTAATAAAATGAATCCTATGCAGTTGGAAGCGGTCTTGTCAGTAAATGGACCGCTTTTAATTCTTGCAGGTGCGGGTAGTGGCAAAACAACTGTTCTTGTTAACAGAATTGCTAATTTGATGAAGTTTGGTAGTGCATATAATTCTGATGTAATATCAGGTCGAATTGAAGATGATTCATTAGAATTACTTAAGTCATATTATGATGGAAATGAATCTGTATATTCATATATCAGAGATTTATTATCTGTTGATGTACCTAAACCGTGGGAGATACTTGCTTTTACATTTACTAATAAAGCTGCTAATGAACTTAAAGACAGATTATCATTAAGAATAGGTGAAGATGCAAACGATATTTGGGCAGGAACATTTCACTCTATATGTGTTCGTATTTTGCGCAGAAATGCTGAATATTTAGGTTTTTCAAAACACTTTACAATCTATGATACTGATGACAGTAAAAGGGTTATGAAGGATTGCCAGCGTCTTCTTGATATTGATGATAAAATTTTGTCGCATAAGTCAATTCTTTCTGAAATCAGCAAAGCAAAAGATAAGCTTGTTTCACCCGACGAGTTTCTGATTCTTGGAAGTGGAAATTTCAGAGAAAGACAGATAGGTGAGTGCTATAAAAAATATCAGAAACTTTTAAAGAGTGCTGATGCAATGGATTTTGATGACATTATTTATTATACTGTAAAACTCCTTGAAGAAAATTCAGATGTCAGAGAATATTATCAGGGTAAATTTAAGTATGTTCTTGTGGATGAGTATCAGGATACTAACCACGCTCAATTTAAGTTGACAAAACTTTTATCAGAAGGATATAACAATATTTGCGTTGTTGGTGATGATGACCAGAGTATTTATAAATTCCGTGGTGCGACTATTGAAAATATTTTGAGCTTTGAGAAAAATTTTAGAAATGCTCATGTTATTAGACTTGAACAAAATTATCGTTCAACACAAAACATTCTTGATGCAGCTAACGCTATTATTTCAAATAATGAGCAGCGTAAAGGTAAGAATTTATGGACATCAAACGGAAAAGGCGATAAGGTTGTATTAAATACACTTGATGATGAATATTCTGAAGGTAAGTTTATTGCTGATGAAATAATGAAGCAAATGAATTCAAATAGGAAATTCAGTGATTTTGCTGTTCTTTATCGTATGAATTCAATGTCTAACTCGCTTGAGAGATGTCTTGTAAGAAGCGGTATTCCATATAGGATTATTGGTGGTCATAAATTCTACGACAGAATGGAAATTAAAGATGCAATAGCATATCTTGCTGTTATTGCTAATCATGATGATAGTGTTCGACTTGAAAGAATTATTAATGTTCCTAAACGCGGAATTGGAGCTACTACAGTTTCAACTGCTAAAGAAATTGCCGATGCACTTAATATAAGTCTTTTTCAGGTGTTTAAGACTGCTGATGAGTACGAAAAACTAAAACGAAGTTCACAGAAGCTTGTTGAATTTACACAGATGATTGAAGGCTTTTCAAATCTGTTAGAACGAGAATCCATGTCATCTGTTTTCATTTCATTGCTTAATGAAATTGGATATAAATCTTATCTTGAGTCAGTCGAAAAGAATAAAGCAGAAGATAGATTACAGAACCTTGATGAATTAAATTCCAATCTCATCAGATTCAGCCAAGAAAATCCTGAAAGTGAACTTTCTGATTTCCTTGAAGAAGTTGCATTACTTACTGATATTGACAATTATAATTCAGAAAGTGATACAGTGGTTCTTATGACATTACACGCTTCTAAGGGCCTTGAATTTCCTGTTGTATTTATTCCGGGTCTTGAAGAGGGCATTTTCCCTGGCCTTCAGTCTATGAATGATGCATCTGAAATTGAAGAGGAACGAAGACTTGCTTATGTTGGTATTACAAGAGCAAAAGAAAAATTATATCTTTTAAATGCTCGTTCAAGGATGGTTTTTGGTTCAACAAAATATTACAGACCATCACGATTTGTTGATGAGTTACCTAAGGATTGTTTGCAATCACTTGTTAAGCCAAAGACTCCAATTCGTAATAGTATTACTGCAACTCAATCAAAATCTGTTACAAGCGGCTTTGGTGTTGGTTTCAAAGCACCGCAAAAACAAACCACAAATTCATTTATTGTTGGTGAAACAGTTACTCATAGAGTATTCGGCAAAGGTATGATTATTTCTTTAAAACCAATGGGTAATGATACACTTATGGAAATTGCTTTTGACAAAGTTGGTACAAAAAAGATTATGGCAAATATGGGCGTAGTTAAAAAAGTATAAAATAGTGGGTATCTCTTTAAAAAATTGAGATACCCATTTTTTATTTGTTTTCTGTTTGTGTAATCATTGGTTTTCCATCTTTATCTAATAATGGAGTTAAACCTCCGGAATTTCCATCACGGTGATATAAATAATTAACTCCTGTTTCTGTATCAATCCATACTTCCATAGTACAAATAATACCTTGAGAATAAAGTTTTTTAAACCTTTCTTCATTAAACATTAATTTGACTCCTTGATTATGTGTCCATAAATGGATTATAAATATTTGACTGACTAACGTGAATCATATCTCTTTGTTGGTTATATCTGTAAAAACTTAATATAAGTCCAATGGCGAAGTAAATACAAAGATTTGATGAACCACCTGCACTGAAAAATGGAAGTGTTATTCCAATAACGGGTAATAACATAAGACACATTCCAACATTGATAATTACCTGTCCTGCAATCATAGCTGCAACACCATAACACATTATTTTAATATTTCCAACATTATCGTGACGACCTGTGTTTACAATTCTTAAAACAATAAATGTTAATATCAATAAAACAAGAATACAACCAATAAGACCAAGTTCTTCACCAACAACAGTAAATATCATATCGTTTTCTGCCTCAGGAATGGCATTTGGTGTTTGAGTCAGAGCTCCTTTAAATAGGCCTTGTCCAGTTATTCCGCCACCGCCTAATGCTGCAAGACCTCGTTTTTGCTGATAAATAATATCAGGATATAAGTCAGGGTAGGCGAGAGCTAAAAATCTTTCTTTTTGAATATTATCGAGTAAGAACATCCATGCAAGTGGAAGCGCAGCTAATATAAGAAGCCCACCGCCAAGAAAGTATCCCCAATGTAAACCTGCGATAAATAACATAACAATTGTGATTATTATAAACACAAGCGCAGAACCCATATCACCAGTTTTAATAACTAATCCAATTGGAATCAGTGCGTGTACAGCAAGTTGTGCTATTGAAAATGGATGGTTAATATTGTTTTTTAATTTTTCAAGATGAACGCCAAAGGTAATTATGTATCCTATCTTAACAATTTCAGATGGTTGAAAATAAATTGATCCAAATTTAATCCATGTTTTTGCGTCTGGTCGTTCAATTGGACCAACACCAATTGCAAAAAGTAGAAGCATTAATCCAATACATACAATACCAATTAGTGGTGCCATTTTTATAATAAATTCATAGTCGATAACTGAAATTATCAAAGCTATTATCATTCCAGCCGACACAGCAGCTACCATAACTAAAAAATCTCGTGAAAATAATCCACCTTCGTTGGCAGTCCATTTTGTAGCGCTTAAAACAACAATAGAACCGAATATTGAAGCTATAATGCAAAGCATCAATAATGTCTTATCTGTTTCCTTTATAAAGTTTTTAAATTCCTTTAAAACTTGTTTCATTTTACATATTCCTTAATTTTTGCATTGATTTTTTCTCGTGTACTAAGCATCCAATAATCTGAATGTGGATAATCAGAAAAGGTAATTGAATGCTGTCCATATTCTTCAATAATGTCTAAACATAATTGTTTGTCAGATAATTTTTCCAATGAATTTAATGCTGCTATATCCTGAAGTGCATCATAAAAGACTTTCAATCTGATAGAGTGATGTGCAGTGCCATCTTTTGCAGGATACACAATGTAACTATCTCCAGATGGAAATTTCCCTCCTGCATCACTTATTTTATATGGGTCTATAACAGATTTAGATAATTGAGTATAGTAAAAGTTATATCCCCAATGTAAAAAGCCTTTAACATTATACTTGTACATTTGATAACCTATCACTCTTGTTCTTATGGAATCATTACAGAAAAATCTGTTTGCAACATTATTTTTGGTTTGAGCACTACAATAATAAGTCCATAATTCATCAGTTTTTCCTATAAACTTATCTATATGGTCAGTTGAAGGGATTGGTGTTGTAACAATTCCAAGTCTGTAAAACCATATATCAGAAAGAGCATCAACAATTCTATAACCTTTGTATAATTTATGAATAAGCTTTGATGCCTTTGAATATGAACGAAGCATTGCAAAATTCGGTTCATCACTTACATGGATAAGAACTTTATCTTTAAGATTATTTTCTTCGAAATATGCTTTAAGTTTATATGATAAATCTGTTAGAAACTTTTTATATTCTTTAGATGTTGATTTAGTATTCCAACCAAAAATTTGTTTGTACTCACCATCAGCAGTTGCCATAATTTTGGGTGCATGTCTTGCTCCCCATTGAGTAAAGAAATGGGCTAATTCAAAATATTTAATTCCACAACTTTTTGATAATTCAATCCATTGTGTAAGTTTATCAAAATTAAAGGAATATATTCCATTTGTAACTTCAACATCAATAAGTTGAACAGTAGGTCTTTCTTTACCAAATTCAGTATCAAGTGGAGGCGTGAAGATTGGCGTCAGCACACAGTTCATACCATATTCAGTTGCTGTCATTAAGAAGTTTTTTGTAATCTGCCAATATTCATCTGAAAACACATCTACACTATAATGTGACATAAGGCAATCTGTATGAAACCAACAAGTATAGATAAAATCTTTGAAGTCTAATTCGTAATTAATTATTTCTACTTCAATTGATTTTGATATAATTAAATTATCATTAATAGACAATGTAATGTCAACATTATGTTTTCCAACAACTGATTCATTTGCAATTAATTCTATCCAAAAAACACTTATTCCTTTTTTAAAATTGATTTTATCCTCAACAGGTAACAGCAAATCAGGATAATATCTATCTTTACTAATACGAAAGTAATTGTCTGAATTTTTTGACATAGGTAAATCTGAATTAATTAACTCTACTGAATATAATCGGATATTATTAATAGATGATTTAACCTTTAAAGAACCAGTAAAAGCTTCATTACACTCAACAGCAATCTGAAAGGATTTTCTTTCATTTTTTAACATTGATAATCTTGTGTAATCTTTTTCTGGTATTTTATCGTTATTATATATTTTTTCGAGAGAAGACATTATTCGTAATGTTATGTTTTTATTCAAAATATCACCTCATATCTTTATTTAAATTTTATATTATTTTCTTTAATTTGTAAAGGTCTGTAAATTTATTATTATTTTTCTTGCCAATTATGAATATTGGTGGTAAAATTAATATTTAAGATAAGTAACGAAGGTGAATTTGTTGAATAAAAGAGACGATATTAGAAATATTGCCATTATTGCTCACGTTGACCATGGTAAAACAACTCTTGTTGATGAATTGTTAAAGCAAAGTGGTATTTTTAGAACAAATGAAGTTATTCAGGATAGAGTTATGGACTCAAATGACCTTGAACGAGAAAGAGGTATCACAATTCTTTCTAAAAATACTTCTGTAAAATATAAGGATTATAAAATTAATATTGTTGATACTCCGGGACATGCTGACTTCGGTGGTGAGGTTGAACGAATTCTAATGATGGTTGATGGCGTTTTGCTTCTTGTTGACGCATTTGAAGGTTGTATGCCTCAGACAAGATTTGTATTGAAGAAAGCGCTTGGACTTAATAAAAAAGTTCTTGTTGTTGTAAATAAGATTGATCGTCCGGGTGCTCGTCCCGATGAAGTTATTGATGAAGTCCTTGATTTGTTTATTGAATTAGGCGCAAGTGATGAACAAATAGAATTTCCTGTTATTTATGCATCTGCAAGAGATGGGTATGCTTCATTCGATTCATCAGTCCGTGATGGTGATATGAGACCATTGTTTGATGCAATTATAGATAATATTGAAGCACCTACAGGAGAGGTTGATGCACCATTACAGGTTCTTTTTTCAAGCCTTGACTATGATGATTATATTGGTAGAATAGGTGTAGGTAGAGTTGAAAGAGGGCAAATTAGCAAAAATGATTCATTAGTTTTATGTAAGACTGATGGTAGTCAGGAAAATGTTCGTATTTCTCGATTATATCAATTTGATGGTCTTAAAAGAGTTGAGGTTGATTCAGCAACAGTAGGTGATATCATTTGTATTTCAGGTATTACTGATTTAAATATTGGTGAAACTCTTTGTTCACCAGAATGTATTGAGCCTCTTCCATTTATAAAAATTGATGAGCCTACAATTTCAATGAATTTCATTGTTAACGACAGTCCTTTCGCAGGAAAAGAGGGCAAGTTTGTTACTTCCAGAAATCTTCGTGATAGACTTTTCAAAGAGGTTGAAACTAATGTAAGTATGAGAGTTGAGGAAACCGAATCAACAGATACCTTTAAAGTTTCAGGACGAGGCGAGTTGCATCTATCAATTCTTATTGAAACTATGCGTAGGCAGGGATATGAATTTCAAGTTTCTCGTCCAAAGGTCATTACAAAAATTCAAGACGGTGTTCTTTATGAACCTATTGAACTTTTAATTATTGAAGTTCCTGAAGAGTATGTTGGTTCTGTTATGATGAAAATTGGTTCTCGTCGTGGTGAACTTGAAAATATGGGTACACGAGATGGTGGAACAACACATCTTGAATTTAAAATTCCTGCTCGTGGTCTTATAGGATATCGTTCTGAGTTTATGACAGATACAAACGGAAATGGGATAATGAATAATCTGTTTTCTGGATATGAGCCTTTCAAAGGAGATATTGAAACAAGAGAACGTGGTTCAATTGTTGCTCATGAAACGGGTGAGAGTACTGCATATGGTTTATTTAATACACAAGATAGAGGTAGATTGTTTATTGGACCTGGTGTTCCTGTTTATGAAGGTATGATAGTTGGAGAATGTTCAAAGAACGAAGATTTGACTTGCAACATTTGTAAAACAAAACATCTTACTAACACTCGCGCATCTGGTTCAGATGATGCATTAAGACTTGTTCCTCATACAGTTTTGAGTCTTGAACAATCAATGGAATTTATTAAGGATGATGAATTAATGGAGGTTACTCCTGTTAATATCAGACTTAGAAAAACAATATTGTCAAAAGACTTAAGATTGAAACAGCAATTCAAAAAGAGCTGATTGAAAGGGGATGATAATCTGAAAGGAATGAAAATTGGGATTGATTTTGGTTCCTCTTCCCTTAAGATTTTTGCTGAAGGAAAAGGAATTGTTGTGGATGAACCTTCGGTTGTGGCGATTGATAATATGACGGGTCATCCAATTGCATTTGGTTTAGCAGCCTATAATGTTGATGGTAGATGTATGGAGGATATCAACATTTCCAAGGTTATTCGTAATGGTGTTGTCTCTGATTTTGTAATGGCTGAAAGAATGCTACGTTATTATTTGCAGAGAGTATGTGGTAATAGAATTTATAAGCCTAATGTTATTATTTCTCTGCCGTCTAAAATTTCTAATTTAGAAAGAAAGACATTTCTTGATATTGTTACTTTAGCTGGTGCTGGACGTGTGTGTATGGTTGATGGAGTTTTAGCTTCAGCCATTGGTAGTGGAATCCCAACTGATAAAATTGGCGGTCGAATGGTTCTTGATATTGGTCACCATATTTCAGAGATTGCAGTTGTTTCTCTAGGTGGTATTTCAGCAAAAGGTATCATTAAACGAGGTAACTACGAAATTGATAAAGCTATTATCAATCATCTGAAAAAAGAAAGAGATATTCTTATTGGTCCTCATACTGCAAGAGATATTAGAAATAAGATTACTTCTGCAATAAATAGAGATTGCGAAACAGCATTGTTTGTGTCGGGTAAAAGTTGTCTTGATAATCTACCAATTTCTTTTGAAGTTACTTCAACTGAGATTTTTCCTTTCATTGATGAACAGATTAACCTGATTATTAAAGAGATTCATAATGAAATATTGAATGTTTCACCTGATTTATTATCAGATGCTGCTGACCACGGAATTTTACTTTGTGGTGGTGGAGCACTGATTTTTGATATTTCTGAGCGACTATCAAAAGAAATCGGAATAAGATGTGAAGTTGTTGAAGAACCAAGACTTGCAAAAATTAAAGGTCTTGGAATGATCATGTCTGATGACATACTTTTGGAAAATAACGGATATCGTTTTGTTTTTAAAGACGAAATTCGTAAAAAATAAATAATTAATGGAGGATTTTATTATGAAAAAAAGTTTAATGTCAGTTATTTCAGTTATTCTTTGTATCAGTATGTTGATACCTATGTTTTCTGTTGTTTCATTCGCAGAAAAAAATAGTGAATCAATTACAGAGTATGTTATGAAATCTGACACAGGTGTCGAGGTTGATAATAATTTACAAACAAAGATTTTCTTTGTCAAATTGTTTAATGCTGTTAGCAATTTCCTTATCAATGATATTATTGGTAAGGCTCTTTGTGTTGTAGTTCCTGATTCTGCTGCTGTGCTTGATTATGAAGAGTTTGATATTGATTCATATGATAATTTCTATCCTGGTATGGATGAATTTATTGATGAACCACAGGGTGATAAGGTTTGGAGTCTTGGTTATGGTAAAGCATCAATTCTCCCTGAAGATTTTGGCGAAAAATCTTATGCAAAAGGTGCATACATTCCATATGTTTACGGTAATGAAATGTATAAGGATGACGAAGGTAATTATGAAGACCTTATGTCAAGAGTAATCGTTATGAATGATGGCTCAGGCAGAGGTAATGTTGTATTTATCGCTGTTGATGCAATGGGTCTTGCTAATTCTGATGTTCGTCTTATTCGTGAAGCACTAAAGGAAATTGCTGAAAAGAATAACATTGTAAGTATCAATGTATCATGTACTCATATTCATACGGGTATTGATTCTCAGGGTGTTTGGACAGACCCAATCGGATGTCTTTTAAACAACACATTGACTAATGAAGTTAAATATGGTGTACCTCGTGAATTTATTAAATCCGTAGTTGATGGTTCAAAGAAAGCTGTCGAAGCTGCTCTTGCTGATATGACAACAGGTAAGATGTACTATTCAAAGATTGATATTGCTGATTATCTTTTTGACCGTACAGCACCAATTTGTTATGATACAAATATGTATAAGCTTGAGTTTGTACCATTCTCTGCAGAAAAAATACCTACAATTATTTCAACATTTGGTTGTCACCCTGAATCAGCAAGCTTTGACTGGAATCAGGACGAAAGTGACCCATTAAACTTTGATAGAAAATTTACAGCTGACTGCATCTGGTCAATGGAGAAGTTATTGAATTCAGCTGGATATAATTTCATTTTCCTTCAGGGTAATGTTTCAACTGTTTCTTCATCAAGACATAATTCTAATGACGAGCTCGAAGGCGGAACAGCACATAGTGATGCATTAAGATTAGGTTATGAATTTGGTTATATTCTTCTTAGTATGAGTATGACAAATTCCGAAAGAATTGCTCTCAACGATAAAACAGGCGATAAACTTGGTGTTGAAAAGTATGGTTCACAAGAAGGATATACTATTTGGTATGAGGGACTTCCTACTGTAGGTAAAGAAGAGGTTAAACCTGTTCTTAATGTTAAATCAAAGCAATTTACAGTCCAGATTGAAAACAACATTGTAGGACTTCTTGGTAAAACATCAATTGCCGATAATCTTGTTCTTAAAGATGATAATTGGAATTATTATACAGTCACTGAAGTTGGTTATCTTGAAATTGGCGACAGTATGAAGGTTTATATGAGTCCGGGTGAAACTTTTGGTGAACTTCTTATGGGTGGCAATGGTGCAAAAGGATTCCCAATGATGCCTATCAGAGAATATACAGGTGAAGATATTATCGTTATGGACCTTATGAATGACGCTGCAGGTTATGTTGCTAATGAGGCTAATTTCGTAATGGCTGGATTCCAATATAACGAAACATCTGGTGATTTTGATGATGATACATGGTGCCTTATCTCTTATGGTAAACATGCAGGTACAACATTCATTAAGAATTTCTACGAAATATACGATAGTGTAAGATAAAAAATAACAGGTCACATAAGTGACCTGTTATTTTTTAGAACCCTATCTTTTTAGCAGTTTCTTTTAAGAAATTACAAGAATTTATGAATGCTGTTCTTTCATTTTCTTTAAGGTCGAGAACGATAATTTCTTCGACGCCGTTTCTTCCTATTATTGCTGGTAATCCGGCATAAACATCAGTTAAACCATATTCACCATTCAACATTACAGAGACAGTCAACGCACTTTTTTCATCACCAAAAATTGCTCTAACAATTCTTACGAGAGCCATACCGATTCCATAATACGTTGCTGTTTTTGCTTTAATAATTTCTTGTGCAGCGCCTGTAACATCTTTGCTTATTTTATATAAATCATTAAATGAAAATCTACCATTAGATGAATCTACAATATCATATACCCTTTTAGTAGTAATATATGCTTGGGACCAAGGAACGATTTCACTGTCACCGTGTTCACCAATAACATAGGCGTGAACATTTCTCGGATCGATTGAGAAGTAATCTCCGAGTAAATAACGGAGTCGAGCAGTATCCAATGTTGTTCCGCTTCCTATAACATGTGATGGGTCAAATCCTGATAATTCAAGTGTTATTTTTGTCATAATGTCAACGGGGTTTGTTGCAACAAGAAATATACCATCGAATCCACTTTTAACTATAGGTTCAATAATTGATTTGAAAACTTCATAATTTCTTTTTAATAGTGAAATTCTGTCCTCGCCATCTTTTTGTGCTACACCAGCTGCAATAACAACTATATCAGCATCGTGGCAATCTGCATATTCTCCCGTACAAATTAGCATATTTCTTTTTGCAAATGGAAGACCGTGATTTAAATCCATAGCTTCTCCTTTTGCTTTTTCTTTGTTGACATCAATCAAAACAAGTTGGTCACATTCTCCACTATTTAAAAGAGCATAAGCAAAACTCATTCCTACGAATCCTGTACCAACAAGTGCAACTTTTTTTAAATCTCCATTTTTCATTTCTTTCATCCTTTATTTTATTATTATTTTATATTTTTCAAGCCAATAGTTTATTTGTAAAAAATATGCTATGGTTTGTGGTGTTGTCATTAATTGACCATACCATGGCTCATTATTACTAGTATTTAGTAATTTATTCAATTCTGACTTCTTTATAAATGTTAACACAGGTGACGAATCATTTTCAATAACTTCTTTTAACATATTTGAAACAATTTTCAAATATTCAGGATTATGAGTTTTAGGATATGGACTTTTCTTTCTCCATAATATTTCTTGTGGTAAGATTTCTTCCATTGCTTTTCGTAACAATCCTTTTTCATATGAATTATATTCTTTATATTTCCAAGGAATTGAATAGAGATATTCAGCAATTCGATAGTCACAAAACGGTACTCTGACTTCAAGTCCATTATACATACTCATTCTGTCTTTTCTATCTAAAAGTGTTTGCATAAACCAGTCCATATTCAATTTCATCATTTCTTTCATCCTTGATTCAACTGGGGATAAATCGTTTATTTTTGATGTATTTATAATTGTATCCTTATAGCGAGAATAAACAAAATCTTCTGCATCGGGCAACTTTAAATTATTTTTTAAAAACGATTTTCGATATAAAGTTGTTTGTGACCACGGAAATCCATTTATAGCACGTATTTTTTTATCTCTGAACCACGGATATCCACCAAATATTTCGTCTGCACATTCACCGGAAAGTGCAACGGTACAATGTTTTTTTATTTCTTTACAAAAGAGTAATAATGATGCATCAACATCAGCCATTCCTGGTAAATCACGTGCATCTACTGACATATATATTGCATTAGCAAGGTCTTGATTATTCAGTGTTATTAAGTGATTTTCGCAGTGAAGATATTCAACCATCTTGTGAATAAATTCGTTGTCATTATTTGGCTGAAATTTACTAGATTTAAAATATTTATCATTATTTTCATAAGTTACAGAAAAAGTTTTTAAAATATGTCCTTTTTCATTCATATATGTGTTTGCAATTGAAGATATTATACTTGAATCAAGTCCACCTGATAAAAATGTACCAATGGGTACATCGGAAACTAGTTGTCGTGTTATTGCGTCTTTAACAAGATATTTTACTTTTTCGATTATTTCATCAAAACTATCTTTATTTTCTTTGTCTTTTAATATCCAGTATTTTCTTATTTTTATACCGTTTCTGTTGTAAAATCCACAGCAAGCAGGTTTGATTTCATTAATGTTTTTAAATATTCCACAGCCAGGAGTTCTTCCGGGGCCTAAATAAATTATTTCAGCAATTGAATTTTCATCTATAATAGGTTCTACATAGTTATGTTCAAGTAATGCCTTAATTTCAGAGCCAAATATAAACGAATTGTTTATTATTGTGTAAAAGAGAGGTTTTACACCGAGTCTGTCCCTTGCAAAAAACAAGTGCTGTTCTTCATCGCACCAAATTGCAAATGCAAAAATTCCATTAAACTTATCAACACAATTTTCCTTCCATTCGATATAGGATTTTAGTATTACTTCAGTGTCAGAATGGCTATAGAATTTGTGTCCAAGTAATATAAGTTCATCTCTGACTTCGTCTGTGTTGTATAACTCACCATTATAAACAATTGTATAATTATTATTACCGTATTTTACGGTCATTGGTTGAATTCCCTTGTCAATGTCAATAACACATAGTCTAGAATGAATTAATGCAACATTTTCACTTATATACATTCCTTGTTGGTCAGGTCCACGAGGTGCTAGAACTTTTTGCATTTTAATATATGAATCTTTATTCCTTAATACAGAATTGTTAAAGCATACTTCACCAGCTATGCCACACATACAAATCACCTCAAAAATATTTTTTCATAATAGGATATGAAATTCTATAAAAAAAATACTTAATTAAACTTTAATTTTACTATTTGATATGATAAAATGTTTCAAGAGGTGGTTATATGTCGCGAATTATTAACCATATTGGTTCATTTTTTCAAAACCTTCAGAAAGACTTTAAAATTTACGATGGAGAAGTTTTTTCAGAGGTTTACGAAGGTGATTTCTATAAGGATATTCCTTATTCAGAATATATAAACTATAATTTGCAATTACCGTTGGATGATGCTGTTTATATCCGTGATTTTGGTGCAATTTCAGACAATTCAACTGTAAATAATGCTCAGGCAATCAATTCAACCATTGAGTTTTGTAATAAAAACGGTGGTGGAATTGTCGTTGTGGATAATGGTGCATATACAAGCGGTACAATTTACTTAAAAAGTAATGTTGTTCTGTATATTGAAAAGGAGTCAGCAATTATTGCTTCTCATAATGCAGATGATTTTACTGAAAATGCTTTGATTTACGCTGATAATTGTGAAAACATTGGTATAGTAGGTCCCGGGAAAATCTGTGGTGAAGGTAATTTTTTTTCACTGAAACCTCATTTACCGCCAAGAACTGAACCTTTCAAAAACACACTTGATGTGTGGGATTTGCGACAGGAATACAGAAAAAGAATCCGTTTTCCGCACAAAAGTAAATATGGCTTTTTAATGTTTTTAAAGAATTGTAATCGTGTTAAATTATATAACCTTATTATTGAAAATTCTGCAATGTGGACAGTAAATATTAACTCATCAAATGATGTTAATGTTTCAAATGTTGTAATTAATAACAATCGTCATATTGGAAACTGTGATGGAATTGATATTTGTGGTTCGTCAAATGTTGTTATCAAAAAATGTTTTGTTTCAACTGCTGACGACGGAATTGTCATCAAAAATAATATGAGTATGACAACTTCGGGTAATGACGGACTTAAAATAAAAAATAACCTTGATGTAAATTGCAAAAACGGGATGAGTAACATTTACATTCACGATTGTGAAGTCATTTCCTGTACAAATTCATTTAAAATCGGCACAGAAACCTCTCTTGATATTTCAGATATAACAGTTGAAAATTGTAAGTTTTACTTAAATGATATTTATCCTGCAGGTGTCAGTGGAATATCTGTCGAGTCCTGCGATGGTGCAAAGGTTAAGAATGTTAATATCTCAAATATTGAAATGGATTCAATGGCTTGTCCATTGTTTATACGACTTTGTAACCGTAATGGAGATAATAGACCTGAACTTGACGGAAAAGGTAAAATTGAAAATGTAACAGTTAAAAACATTAGGGCTGAAAATATTGAAATACCAATAATGATTATGGGTATTCCTAATCAAAAAATTAAAGATGTTTATCTTGAAAATTTTGATATTAAATATGCAGACGGAAAAGACTACATTGATTTAAGATTTAGAATTCCTGAACAAGAAAAAGAATACCCTGAATGTAACAGATTCAGGAATATTAATGCTTATGGTTTATTCTTAAGACACGCTGAAAATATTCAAGTACGAAATGTTAAAGTTAAACCAAGGAAAATTACATTAAGAACATTTAAGACAATAATTGATTGTGAAAATATTAAAATTATGAAGGTGTAAAAAATGGATATTCGTGAAAAAATGCATAGTGGAGATTTATATTTATCAATGGATGAAGATATTTTTAACGAACAGCTTACATATCTTGATAAATTATATGATTTTAATATGACAAGACCGTCTGAACTTCCTAAAAGAACAGAAATGCTTAAAAATATGTTCGCAGAAATAGGGGAGGACTGCTATATTGAGCCACCATTACACGCGAACTGGGCAGGCAAGAATGTTCATTTTGGTAAAGGTGTTTATGCTAATTTTAATCTGACACTTGTTGATGATACACATATCTATGTTGGTGATCATACAATGCTTGGACCTAATGTTGTTCTGGCAACTGCAGGACATCCTATTTTGCCTGAACTTCGACCACTTGCATATCAATATAACTTGCCAATTCACATTGGTAAAAATTGTTGGCTCGGTGCAGGAGTTGTCGTTTTACCTGGTGTTACAATCGGGGATAATTCAGTTATAGGTGCAGGAAGTATCGTCACAAAGGATATCCCCGCAAATGTTGTTGCAGTCGGTAACCCTTGTAAAGTGTTGCGAGAAATCAACGACCACGATAAAGAATATTATTATAAAAATAGGAAGATAAAATTATGATTTATAAAATTAATTTAAAAGAAGAAGTAAAATCAATTAATCAATTATTTGAATATAAAGAGATATGCAAAATTAATAATCATATGTTAAATGTTCTAAAGGCAGAAAATCGTACACTTGATTTTCATATGCATGAGTTTTCTGATGAATTGTTTTATTGTATTGAAGGCGAGTTTGACATTGAGTTTGAAGATGATAAAACACATTTATGTGAAGGCGATTTAATTGTAATTCCAAAAGGTATTTTACATCGACCGGTTTGTACAACATTGGTAAAATGTCTTCTCATAGAATTAGATGGTACTTTAGATAATAGTAATACCGGTGGGACATATATGAAATAATAATTAATTATTCAATTTTTTATATCATATTTTTATATTTTTTGTTGTATTTTTTCAAAAATATGGTAAAATAATATTAATAAAAATTTAGGAGTGATTTTAATGGAACTTAAGGGTTCAAAAACAGAAGCTAATCTTATGACTGCGTTTGCAGGTGAGTCACAGGCAAGAAATAAATACACCTATTATGCATCAAAAGCAAAGAAAGATGGCTATGTTCAGATTGCACAGATTTTTGAAGAAACTGCTAACAATGAAAAGGAACACGCAAAAATCTGGTTTAAGCTTCTTCATGATGGTGGTATTCCAACAACGGTTGAAAACCTTAAGGATGCTGCTGCAGGTGAAAACTATGAGTGGACAGAGATGTATGCAGAATTTGCAAAGGTAGCTAAAGAAGAAGGCTTTGACTATATTGCATCTCTTTTTGAAATGGTTGCTAAAATCGAAAAAGACCATGAAGAAAGATATAAGAAACTTCTCGCTAATATTGAGGGTGGACTTGTATTTTCTCGTGATGGCGATATGATGTGGATTTGCTCTAACTGCGGTCATGTTCATATCGGTAAGGAAGCACCTGAAGTTTGCCCTGTTTGTGCACATCCAAAGGCATATTTTATGGTGAAAGCTGAAAACTATTAATTTAAACAAAAGTGGAGTTTAAAAAACTCCACTTTTTTACATATATTGTGCTTTGATTTTATTGACATACAACATCTAAATATGTTACTATATTTAAGAACGGTATTTCGGTTTTAATGGGTGATAGAATGAAGAAATTAATTAGCAATGCAACAGTTTATTACAAATCACAATTCATTAAGAAAGATATTTTAATCGACGACGGAATTATTGCCGGAATTTCTGACTTTATAGCACCTGAATGTGCTGATTTTGTATATAATTTTGAAGATTGTTATGTATTTCCCGGTTTTACAGATGTGCATGTGCATCTGCGTGAACCGGGTTTTTCTTATAAAGAAACAATTAAAACAGGAACTCTGGCATCTGCTCACGGTGGTTATACATCCGTTTGTTCAATGCCTAATTTAAATCCTGTTCCTGACTCGGTTGAGCATTTACAGGAGCAGATTGATATTATTAATAAGGATGCTGTAATCAATGTTTATCCTTACGCTTCAATTACTGTAAATGAAATGGGTGAGGAGCTTTCTGATTTATCAGGAATGGCTGATATGTGTATTGCCTATTCTGATGACGGCAGGGGAGTTCAAAGTGACGAAATGATGCTTAATGCTATGAAAATAGCAAAAGAGCATAACAAAATGATTGTAGCACATTGTGAAGTTAATGATTTACTCAATGGTGGTTACATTCATAAGGGTAAATATGCTGAGGAGTACGGACATCGTGGAATCTGCTCCGAAAGTGAATGGAAACAGATTGAAAGGGATATTAAACTCGTAAAACAAACAGGTTGTGCATATCATGTCTGTCATATCTCCACAAAAGAAAGTGTTGAATTAATCCGTCAGGCTAAAAAAGATGGTGTTAATATCACCTGCGAAACAGGTCCTCATTACCTTGTGCTTTCTGATAAAGATTTACAAGAACACGGTCGATTCAAAATGAATCCTCCTCTTCGTGATGAAAGTGATAGACAAGCACTTATTAACGGTATTCTTGACGGTACAATTGATATGATTGCTACTGACCATGCACCACATAGTGTTGAAGAAAAATCAAAAGGCCTTGAAAAGAGTAATATGGGTGTTGTGGGAATTGAAACTGCATTTCCTGTAATGTACACTTATTTTGTTAAATCAGGAGTTATTTCTCTTGAAAGACTTATGGAATTACTTTCTGTAAATGCAAATAAGAGATTTAATATCGGCAGTTCAATTGAAATCGGTAACAAAGCTAATTTGACAGTTTTTGATTTGGATAGCAAATACACTGTAAATCCTGATGATTTTCTTTCAATGGGTAAAAGCACTCCTTTTGAAGGAATGGAAGTTTACGGTAAATGCTTAATGACAATGTGTTATGGTAAAATTGCTTGGGAGGTTAGATAATGTACCAAGGTATGTATGAAATAATCAGTAATAAAAAACTGACAGAAAGCATTTTTGAAATGGTGCTTGAAGGTGATACATCTTCAATTACTGCACCCGGTCAGTTTATAAATATTAAGCTTGATGGCTTTTATCTTCGTAGACCTATTTCAATCTGTGATTATTATGACAGAACAATCACAATTATTTACAAGGTTGTTGGTGAGGGTACTGAAGTAATGAGTAAAATGAACTCAGGTGAAAAGCTTGATGTTCTTTGTGGACTCGGAAATGGATTTGACACATCAAAATCATTAGACAAGCCTGTACTTATCGGTGGTGGCGTCGGTGTTCCACCAATGTATAATCTTTGTAAAGAGCTTATTTCTGAAAGTAAGAGTGTAACAGTAATTCTTGGCTTTAATAAAAAAAACGAAATTTTTTATGAAGATGAATTTATAAAGCTTGGTGCAGATGTTAAGGTTACAACTGTTGATGGCTCTTATGGAATCAAGGGCTTTGTTACAGATGCTCTTAAAGATACAGAATATAGTTATTTCTATACCTGTGGTCCGATGCCAATGTTTAAGGCTATTGAGTCAATGGCTGTAACAAGTGGTCAGTACAGCTTTGAGGAAAGAATGGGCTGTGGCTTCGGTGCATGTATGGGTTGCTCATGCAAGACAAAATATGGCAACAAGAGAATCTGTAAGGATGGTCCGGTGCTTGAAAGAGAGGAAATTATATGGTAAATACAAAGGTTAATCTTCTCGGTATTGAAATTGATAATCCCATAATCCCTGCAAGTGGTACTTACGGTTTCGGTTATGAATTTGCAGAACTTTATGATATAAATATTCTTGGTACTTTTTCTTTTAAAGGTACTACAAAAGAACCTCGTTTCGGTAATCCTACGCCTAGAATTGCTGAATGTCATGCAGGTATGATTAATTCAGTAGGTCTTCAGAATCCCGGTGTTGATAAGGTTATCAGTGAAGAATTACCTAAACTTGCAAAGGTTTTTAATAAGCCTGTTATGGCTAATGTAAGTGGTTTTTCAGTTGAAGAATATGCATATACCTGTGAAAAAATTAACGCCTGTGAACAGGTTGGATGGATTGAGGTAAATGTATCTTGTCCTAATGTTCATAATGGTGGTATGAGTTTTGGTACTGAACCTGCTGCAGTTGAAAAGGTTGTCAAGGCAGTAAAGGCTGTTACAACAAAGCCAATTATTATAAAGCTTTCACCAAATGTTACTGATATTGTTTCAATTGCAAAGGCTGCAGAGGCTGCGGGTGCTGACGGAATAAGTCTTATTAACACGTTACTCGGTATGAGAATTGATATTAAGCGTCGTCAACCGATTATCGCTAATAAAATGGGCGGATTTTCAGGTTCAGCAATTTTCCCTGTTGCTGTACGAATGGTTTATCAGGTTTATGACGCAGTCAAAATTCCGATTATTGGTATGGGTGGCGTTTCAACTGCCAAAGATGTTATTGAACTTATGATGGCAGGTGCAACTGCTGTTCAGGTTGGTGCTGCAAATCTTGTTGACCCGTTTGCTTGTAAAACAATTATCGAAGAATTACCAAATGAACTTAGTAAATTAAATGTTAAAGTTATAAATGAAATTATAGGAGGCGCACACTAATGGGTAAGGACGTAATTATTGCTTGTGACTTTGCGTGTAAAGAGGATGTTATGAATTTTCTTGATAAATTCACAAGAAGAAAACCATTTGTAAAAATCGGTATGGAGCTTTATTATGCTGAAGGTCCGTCAATCGTTAAGGAAATTAAAGCAAGAGGACATAAAATTTTCCTTGATTTAAAGCTTCACGATATTCCAAATACTGTAAAAAAATCAATGGCAGTGCTTTCAAATCTTGATGTTGATATGACAAACCTTCATGCTGGTGGTGCTATTCCTATGATGGAAGGTGCCCTTGAAGGTCTTACAAGACCTGATGGCACAAGACCTATGCTTATTGCTGTAACTCAGCTTACATCGACAAGTCAGGAAGTTATGGAAAGAGATTTACTTATCAAAGAACCTATTGACGAGGTTGTTATGCACTATGCAAATAACGCTAAAATTGCAGGTCTTGACGGTGTTGTTTGTTCACCACTTGAGGCTGATAAGGTTCATAACAGATGTGGTAAGAATTTCGTAACAGTTACTCCGGGTATCCGTTTTGCTGATGGTGATATCGGAGACCAGGTTCGTGTTATGACTCCTGAAAAAGCAAAGGAAGCGGGTTCTGACTATATCGTAGTCGGTAGACCAATTACAGCAGCCGCTGATCCTGTTGCAGCTTATGAACGTTGTGTTGCAGAATTTTGTGATTAATAGAGGAGAATAATAATGGAAGCATATAAAAGAGAGTTTATACAGTTTTTAGAAGAAGCTGGTGTTTTAAGATTTGGTGATTTTACTGCCAAGAGTGGTAGAAAAATTCCTTATTTTATCAATGCTGGTATGATTAAAACAGGTGACCAAATTACAAAAATGGGTGAATTCTATGCTAAAGCATACTTTAATAAGCTTGGCAAGAAGGAAGCTGTACTTTATGGTCCTGCTTATAAGGGTATTTCACTTTCAATTTCAGCTGCTGTTGCTCTTTCAAAGAATGGTCTTAATGTTCCGTTCTTTTTTAACCGTAAGGAAGTAAAGGACCATGGTGAAGGTGGCACATTTGTCGGCTATGTACCTGAAGCAGGAGAAGAAATTGTTATTATTGAGGATGTTATTACTGCGGGTACTGCTATCCGCGAATCTATGGATATTCTTAAACACCTTGATGGTACAAAGGTAATTGCAACATTTATTATGGTTGACCGAAAAGAAAAGGGTCAGACTGAAAAAGGGGCAATGCAGGAAATTGAAGAGCAGTTCGGCTTCCCTGTATATTCAGTTGTTGATGTTTATGATATTATTGAATATCTTGAAGAAGATGAAAATAACAGAGAAAATGTTGATAGAATTAAAAAGTACCTTGAAGTAAACGGTGCTAAATAATAAGGAAGAAATATTATGAGAAGTCTTATCGATATCCAGGAGCTTTCAGTCAGTGAGATTGATGAGCTTATTTCGGTTGCAAATGATATTATAGATAACCCTGCAAAATATTCCGAAAAGTGTAAAGGTAAAATCCTTGCAACTCTTTTCTTTGAACCATCAACAAGAACAAGACTCAGCTTTGAGTCTGCTATGTATAATCTTGGTGGTAATGTACTTGGATTTTCTGAAGCACAAAGTTCTTCATCTGCAAAGGGCGAAAGTGTTGCTGACACTATTAGAACGGTAGGTTACTATGCAGATATTATTGCGATGCGTCATCCTAAGGAAGGCGCACCTATGGTTGCTTCTATGAACACTGATATTCCTGTAATTAACGCAGGTGATGGTGGTCATAACCATCCTACACAGACACTTACTGATTTGCTTACAATTCAACGTGAAAAAGGAAGATTCGATAATCTTACAATCGGTTTTTGCGGTGACCTTAAATTCGGCAGAACAGTTCATTCACTTATCGGTGCTATGTCGAGATATGAAAATGTAAAATTTGTTCTTATTTCACCTGAAGAATTAAAAGTTCCCGAATATATCAAACAAACTGAGCTTGTGACAAAAAATCTTGAATATGTCGAAACAACTTCACTTGAGGATGCTATGCCTGATCTTGATATACTTTATATGACAAGAGTTCAGCGTGAACGCTTCTTCAATGAACAGGATTATATCCGTCTTAAGGATAGCTATATTCTTACTCCACAGAAGCTTGAAACAGCAAAAGAAGATTTATGTATTATGCACCCGCTTCCTCGTGTAAATGAAATTTCAGTTTCTGTTGATAAAGACCCTCGTGCTTGTTATTTCAAACAGGTAAATAATGGAAAATTTATCAGAATGGCGCTTATTATGAAATTGTTGGAGGTTAAATAAATGATTATCGGACAGATTAAAGACGGAATTGTTATTGACCATGTTACAGCAGGAAAAGGTATGGCGTTATATAATTTTTTGGGACTTGATAAAATTGATTGTCAGGTTGCTCTTATCAAAAATGCTGACAGCGTTAAAATGGGTAAAAAAGATATTATTAAAATTGACCGAGTTATTGATTTGGATTTAGATGCTTTAGGATATCTTGACCCTGGTGCAACTGTAAATATTATTGAAGATTCAAAAATTGCAAAAAGGTATGCAACTATTCTTCCTGAAAGGGTAGAAAATGTTATAAAATGCAAAAATCCTCGTTGTATTACTACGGTTGAGCAGGAGCTTCCGCATATATTTACTTTAAGAGATAAGGAAAACAGAGTTTATCGTTGTCTTTATTGTGAAAGCAAAGCAAAATAATATACAAAAATAAGTTCAAAAACTGTCGAAATTTCGGCATACTAATTTTGATGTTTAATTGACATTAAATATCAAATTATATTATAATATTATTATATTTTAATAATACCGTGTTACTGACGGAATAATGTGGAGCACCACAGAGGAGCACGGGATTTTTAGCCGACCGTCTGGGCAGTTCTACTTAAGATTTTAAGTATAGGACTGTCCATTTGCGCTTTTTAGGAGGTAATTATGAAAAAAGTAGGAATTTTAATGGGAAGCGATAGTGACCTTCCGATTATTAAAAAAGCAACAGCTGTTCTTGATGATTTAGCAATCCCATATACAGTTAATATTTATTCAGCGCACAGAACACCTGAACAGGCTCGTGACTTTGCACTTAATGCGAGAGCTAATGATTATGGAGCATTGGTTTGTGCTGCAGGTATGGCTGCTCATCTTGCAGGTGCTATTGCTGCGAACACAACATTACCGGTTATCGGTATTCCTTGTGCTTCACAATACCTTGATGGTATGGCTGCACTTCTTTCAACTGTTCAAATGCCTTCAGGTATTCCTGTTGCAACAGTTGCTATTAATGGTGGTGCTAATGCTGCTTTACTTGCTGCACAGATTATTGCAGTTGAAGATAAAGCGCTTGCAGATAAACTTGACAAAATGAGAAAAGACGGTGCAGATGTTGTTCTTAAAAAAGACGCAGAAGTAATGTCAAAATTAAATTCATAAAAACTTATATTTATTATAAAGGAGTAAAAAATATGGAAAAGATTTACACAGGTAAAACAAAGGATGTATTTAAGCTTGATAACGGCAATTGCCTTCTTAAATTTAAGGACGATTGCACAGGTAAAGATGGTGTGTTTGACCCAGGTGAAAACTCAGTAGGTCTTACAATTGATGGTGTTGGTGATGTAAATCTCCGTATGTCAATTTATTTTTTTGAAAAAGTTAATGCAGCAGGTATCAAGACTCACTATGTAAGTGCTAATCTTCAGGATACAACAATGGAAGTTCTTCCTGCAAAGGTATTTGGTCATGGTCTTGAAGTAATTTGCCGTCATAAGGCTGTTGGTAGTTTTATCCGTCGTTATGGTGACTATATTGAAGAGGGTGCTGACCTTCCTGCTTATGTTGAAATGACATTTAAAGATGATGCTAAGGGTGATCCACTTGTAATTAAAGATGCTCTTGTTGCTCTTGGTGTTATGACAGATAAACAGTATGAAGATATCAAGAAGATGACTCAGGATATTACTCAGATTGTTGCTGATGACCTTAAAGAAAAAGGACTTGTACTTTATGATATCAAGTTTGAATTCGGTTATGACCCTGAAGGTAATGTAATGCTTATCGACGAAATCGCATCAGGTAATATGCGTGTTTATAAGGATGGCAAGTATATTGACCCAATGACACTTTCAGAACTTTTCTTTGCATAAGGAGTAAATATATGGGTGGCTTCTTTGGTGCAGTCAGCAAAAATGATGCAGTTTTAGATGTATTCTTTGGTACTGATTATCACTCACATCTTGGTACTCGTCGTGGTGGCATTGCCGCTTATGATAAGAGTATCGGTTTACAACGAAAAATTCATAAAATTAATAATTCACCATTCAGAACAAAGTTTGAGAATATTTCTAATCAGATGAAAGGAAATTCTGCAATTGGTTGCATCAGTGATTCTGATGCTCAACCATTGCTTATTCGTTCAAAGCTTGGCTTATATGCAATCTGTATTATTGGTTTAATTAATAATAAAGAAAAACTTGTTGAAGAATACCTTTTCTCAAACGGTGGTCACTTTGGTGCAATGACGAATGATGGTATTAACTCTACTGAGCTTGTTGCTGCATTAATTAATCAAAAAGAAAATTTTGCAGACGGTATTACTTTTGCACAAAGTCTTATTGAAGGTACTGCTTCAATTCTTGTTCTTAAAAACGACGGTAATTTAATCTGTGCAAGAGATAGACTTGGTCGAATTCCTGTTCTTATCGGTCAAAGAGATGATGGGTATTGTGTGTCATTTGAAGACTTTGCATATAAGAAGTTGGGTTATTCCGATTATAAAGAGCTTGGTGCAGGTGAAATAGTTGAGATTTCTGCAGACTCAGTTACTGTTTTAAGAGAAGCAGGAAAAAAGATGAAAATCTGTGCATTTCTTTGGTCATATTACGGATATTCAACATCTTGTTATGAAGGTGTAAATGTTGAAGTAATGCGATATAAAAATGGTAAGATAATGGCAAGAGTTGACCGTGAAAACAATATTGCACAGGATATTGACTATGTTAGTGGTGTTCCTGATTCAGGTACTCCTCATGCAATTGGATATGCAAATGAAAGCGGTATTCAGTTTGCTCGACCATTTATCAAATACACTCCAACTTGGGCAAGAAGTTTTACACCATCCAATCAGAATGAAAGAAACAGAGTCGCAAAAATGAAGCAGATTCCTGTTCATGATTTGATTCAAGATAAAAAACTTTTATTTGTTGATGACAGTATCGTCAGAGGTACTCAACTTCGTGAAACAGTTGAATTTTTATATGAAAATGGTGCGAAAGAGGTTCATATCCGCTCTGCTTGTCCACCTATTATGTATGGATGTAAATATCTTAATTTTTCTCGAGCTACTTCTGATATGGAATTAATTGCTCGTAGTACTATTGTCGAATTAGAAGGTGAAGATGGTTTCAATTATATTGATGAATATATCGATTCAACTTCTGTTCGTGGTAAGAATTTAAGAAAAGCGATTTGTAATAAATTGCATTTTACTTCTCTTGAATTTCAATCAATCGATGGCATTATTGATGCTATTGGTCTTCCCGCAGATAAGATTTGTACTTATTGTTGGAATGGTAAAGGTTAATAATTATAAATATTATTCTTCAAAAGGAGAACAAAAATGAAAAATTCTATGTCAGAAAGCTATGCAGCAGCAGGTGTTGATATTACTGCAGGTTACAAAGCAGTTGAACTTATGAAAAAACACGTTGCAAGAACTCGTAATGAAGGTTCTTTAGATGATGTTGGTGGTTTTGGCGGATGCTTTAATTTGAGTTGTGTTGTCGGTATGGAACAACCTATTTTAGTTTCGGGTACTGATGGTTGTGGTACTAAAGTTAAGTTAGCAATACTTATGGATAAGCACGACACAATCGGTATTGATGCAGTTGCAATGTGTGTTAATGATATTATCTGTGTTGGTGCAAAGCCTTTATTCTTCCTTGACTATATTGCTTGTGGTAAAAACTATCCTGAAAAGATTGCTGAAATTGTTAGCGGTGTAGCTGAAGGTTGTGTTCAGTCAGGTTGTGCACTTATCGGTGGTGAAACAGCAGAACATCCGGGCTTAATGCCAGTGGAAGACTATGATCTTGCAGGTTTTGCAGTTGGTGTTGTTGATAAGCCAAAGATGATTGATAACAGCAAAATGGCAGTTGGCGATGTTGTTATTGCTCTTCCTTCAACAGGTATTCATTCAAATGGCTTCAGCTTATGTCGTAAGGTTTTTGACATTGATAATAACAATCCTGAACTTTAT
>JAZSDZ010000072.1:0-17710 GCA_045531435.1 Candidatus Fimenecus sp. | reverse complement strand
CCTGCAAAGGTAACTCGTTCAGCACTCCAGAACGCATCTTCAGTTGCTGCAATGGTTCTTACAACAGAGTCACTCGTTGCTGATATTCCTGACCCACAGGCTGAAGCAGCAGCTGCTGCAGCAATGGCTCAGGCAGGCGGCGGAATGTATTAATTAAATGCAGAATGCTGAATGCAAAATGCAGAATGATTATAATTAAATAATATACGGTAGGGCGGGGTCTTGACCCCGCCGATGTCGTTTTATATGGAAATTAATTTATTGTCATTCTAAGGAGTGTAACGACGAAAAATCTCGTCTATATTGATTTTATCTTATATTAGGTATATAATTATCCCATAACCAAAGGAGTTGACATTTATGAAAATCGCAGTAACTTATGAAAATGAACAGGTATTTCAACATTTCGGTCACACAGAACAGTTTAAAATTTATGAAGTACAGAATGATGAAATCGTAAATATGCAGATAGTAAATACAAACGGAAGTGGCCACGGTGCATTGTCAGGCTTTTTAAAGGACAACGGCGTTGATGTGTTGATTTGTGGTGGTATCGGTGGTGGTGCACAGAATGCCCTTAACGAAGCAGGTATCAAGTGGTTTGGTGGGGTAAAAGGTGATTGCAATCAGGCAGTTATATCATATCTTGTAGGAAAGCTTGATTATAACCCTGATGCTAAATGCGACCACCACGACCACGAACACGGTCACGGACACACTTGTGGCGAACACGGCTGCAAATAATTCATAATTATGAATGCATAATTCGTAATTGTTTTAACATTTAATTAAATAACATACGGTAGGGTGGGGTCTTGACCCCACCAATATTTTTTGCCTATTACATATTTTCTGTATTTCAATAAAAATTTATTGACAAACGATAAAAACGGTGTTATTTTAGTATTAAGAAATGAATTTAAGGAGATTTTTTTATGAAAAAAGGAAACAAATCTATCGTCTTATCAATTCTTTTTACAACTTTATTTGCATTGGCAATGATATGTCTGACAATTTCAATACCATGGCTTGTGCCATTCCTTTGTGAATTTCTAAAACACGAAAATGATGTGACCTTTATGACCATAGTGGCATATCTTGCAGTTCCTGCAGGTTGGGGAGCAGTAGTTTTGCTTTACAAAATTCTTTTTAATATCAATAATAAAAAGGTGTTTATAAATGACAATGTGAAATTTCTAAATATTCTTTCATATTTGTGCCTTTATGTGGGTATTGTGAGTGCTGTAGCATCTTCAAGATACATAGCTTTTGTGTTTGTATCAATTTCAGCATTTTTCATAGGGCTCATTATCCGTATTGTCCGTAATATAATTGAAGAAGCAATAAAACTTAAGGAAGAAAACGAACTTACAATATGAGGTAATAAAAATGGCAATTAAAGTAAATCTTGATGTGGTACTTGCTAAAGCCAAAATGTCTTCGGGTGAACTGGCTGAACGCATAGGAATAACACAGGCAAATCTATCAATTCTTAAAACAGGCAAAGCAAAAGCCGTAAGGTTTTCAACACTTGAAGCAATCTGTCGTGAACTTAACTGTCAACCGGGTGATATCTTGGAATACGAGGAGGATTGATTATGAAACGAGTAATTTATATTATAACGATGATATATTACTTGGTTGGAATTGTTGATTGGATTATGATTTATAATTCATATTTTATGTTTCTACCCATAGAGTTCGATATAGGATATGGTCTTTTTTCAGTAAATGTTTTACAGGCAGTTGGTGATAATGTGATTATTGCAGAGGCTTGTATAATTTATATTTTGCTGATTGTTTTTACAAGTGTAGCACATTTTCTAAATAAAAAATTTAATGTAATTTCTTTAATAGTTTTAATAGTATTATTAGCACTCAATTTGTTCTCACTTATAATTTCTTATATTACATTAACTGGACTTATTGCAGTTTTAATAAATGTTGTTCTTATAATTTTTACTATTTATATTTCAAAGACAGCAAAAATGCCTGTGACTTCTCAAGGTGAATAATATGTTGATTTTAATTTGATATTAATACTAGTCCGTTATAAAGCGTTTGATTAAGCTTTGTTTCCACAATTCAGATGAACCATCTTTTACTTATAAGCTAATAAGGAGGCATAATTATGAATAATGTTCAGAACGATACAAATTCATTAAATCAACCTGTCTTAAATACTAATGAAAGTCCTTACGGAAACCCAATTCAACCTAAACCGGAAAAGAAAATAGAACTCCAAAAAGTTGATTATGTTTTCTTTGGCATTTTTGCTGTGTTGTCACTTTGTGTTGTTTTCTTTGGCTTTTTTGGCGGAATGGCAATCGGCTTTACTATAAGTTCAATTGCATTGGTTGTGGCATTAGCCATATATATGTCTAAAAATGGTGATTTTACTTTTGTTTCAGTCGCATCACTCGTATTGGCGATAGCATCAAGTCTTACTTTTACACTTTATGCTATTGACCCGCTTTCAAGATTTTTAGCATTTGTGATTTATTTCTCATCAACAACGATGTGTGCGGTTTCAATTGTTGATGAAACGGTAATGGATACAATTGAAGGTGCAATAAAATATCTTCGTTCAGTTGTGGTTACACCTTTTCAAAATTTTTTATTGCCTATAAAAGCACTTTTGAAAAATGATAAAAAGAAAACAGCAATTCAGATTGGCGGAGCATTTTTAGCTGCTATACCTGTGCTGATTCTTGTTGTTCCTTTGCTTACAAGCGCAGATGCAGCGTTTGAAGGTTTGGTCGGTAAAATTGCAGAAAGTCTGGGAATGACAATTTTAAAACTGATTATATCCGTTGTGTTGACAGGTTTTTTATTAGCCTTTGCAGTATCGTGTAAATATGAGCTGAATGAAACAAATTCAAAACCAATTAATTTTGAAAAAGCAAGAACTTTAAAATCACCGTTTGCAGTAACATTTCTTGGAATGATAGCTTTTGTCTATCTTGTGTATATGTTTTCACAGACAGCATATTTCTTTAGTGCTTTTTCGGGAATACTTCCTGAAGGGTATGAATTCAGCTTTGCTCAATATGCAAGACGAGGCTTTTTTGAAACTGAAGCAATTGCATTTATAAATCTTGTGCTTATGGGCGGAATTCAATGGAAATCTGTTCGTCGCGATAATGGTGAACTGAATCCGATTGTCAAAGGGTTAATGACTTTTATATGTGTATTTTCAATACTCTTTATTGCAACGGCACTTTCAAAAATGGTGATGTATATTGGTGAATATGGTCTTACAGCACTTCGTCTTTTTACATCTGTATTTATGATTGCAACAGCAGTTGTGATTGTAGCATTTATAATAAGAGTTTTTAATGCCGAGCTTAATACAATGAAATATGCAGTTGTGATTTCGTTGTCCTTGTTTACGGTGCTTTGTCTTTGTGGTGTTGACCGCACTGTAGCACATTATAATGTGAATGCTTATTTGAGTGGTATGCATGAAAGCGTTGATTTATATACTTTGGAAGGTCTTTCTGAATCATCAATTCCTTACATATATAAGCTTACTGTATGTGGTGATGAGACCATTGAAAAAGAATCAAAACGAATTATTTATATGCTTTATGATTGGTATGTAGATGATAGTGTTGTCACCTATGATGAAGCTGAAACAAAGACATATAGTGCAACTTATAAAGCAACCTATGGTTTTACTTTATCAGAATATTTCGCAACAAAATCATTTAATAAAGCAGAAATAGGCTGGTATTACGATGATTATGATTACGACACTTATTATGAAGATGAACAAGTCATAGAAGATGAAGTCACCGTTTTGGATGTTGTCGTTTAATATGAAACTTTTCGTAGGGGTCGGCGTCTCGACGACCCAATATTTTTAAGATAATAAATAATATTTAATAGATAAAAGATAATAAACACAAAGAAAAAACGGACATCAAATGATGTCCGTTAATTTTCGTATTCGCTTTAGAATTAAACTGCTCTTTCAACCTTACCTGAACGAAGGCAACGAGTACAAGCATAAACTCTCTTAGGAGAGCCGTTAACAACTGCCTTAACTCTCTTAACGTTTGGCTTCCATGTTCTGTTTGAACGTCTGTGTGCGTGAGAAACCTTAATACCGAAAGCTACATCTTTACCACAATATTCGCATTTTGCCATTTCAAAGGCACCTCCTTATTTACGGGGATATAAATAATCAAATTACAACAAGAGACATTATAACAGTAAGCGTCGCAAATTGCAAGTCTTTTTTTAAAATATTTTTAAATAAATTACAGAAAAACACTTGCATTTTAAAAATGAATGATATATAATACACTCAAACGAACATTTGTACGATAGCGAGGTAATAAAAATGGCTGATAAAAAGAAGGCTTTGGAAACTGCATTATTACAGATAGAAAAAAATCACGGTAAAGGTGCTGTTATGCGTCTTGGTGAAAATAGTGCCCTCAATGTTGAATCAATTTCAACAGGCTCAATTTCTCTTGACCATGCGACAGGTATTGGCGGACTCCCAAGAGGTAGAATTGTTGAAATTTACGGACCTGAATCTTCCGGTAAAACAACTCTTGCTTTACAGGTTGTTGCTGAAGCACAAAAACTCGGTGGTGAGGCTGCATTTATCGATGCTGAACACGCTCTTGACCCTGAGTATGCACAGAATTTAGGTGTTGATGTTAATTCTCTCCTTGTTTCACAGCCTGATAATGGTGAACAGGCTCTTGAAATTACTGAGGCTCTTGCTCGTTCAGGTGCTCTTGATGTAATTATCGTTGACTCTGTTGCTGCTCTCGTTCCTCGTGCTGAAATTGAAGGCGATATGGGTGACAGCCACGTTGGTCTTCACGCTCGTCTTATGTCACAGGCTCTTCGTAAGCTTACCGGTGTAATCAATAAGTCAAATACAGTTGTTATTTTTATTAATCAGCTTCGTGAAAAAGTTGGTGTAATTTATGGCAATCCTGAAGTTACAACAGGTGGTCGTGCTCTTAAATTCTATACAACTATGCGAATTGATGTTCGTCGTATTGAACAGCTAAAAGGTGCAAATAATGAATTTATAGGCTCACGAACAAGAGCAAAGATTGTTAAAAATAAGGTTGCTCCTCCATTCAAAGAGGCTGAGTTTGACATTATGTATGGCGAAGGTATTTCAAAAATCGGTGAAATTGTTGACCTTGGTGTTAAATTCGACATCCTTAAAAAGAGTGGTGCTTGGTTCTATTATGGTGAACAACGTCTTGGTCAGGGTAGAGAAAATGTAAAACTTCTCTTTAAACAGGATGAAGTTCTTGCAACTGAAATTGAGAAACAAATCCGTGAAAAAATGCAGGAGCTTTCAAGTGCTAAAAAAGTAACTGCACCTCCTGTGACACAGCCTGAAATTGTAAAAGTTCCTACAACAAGAGCTGCTGCCCGTGCAACACTTGATATTGCTGTTGATGATGACGAATAATGAAATTAAGTATTAAAAAAGGCAAGTCTGACAAGATTCATATCTATGTTGACGACGAATACCGTGCTACTGTTGACAGTGATTACTGGTATTCGGAAAAATACAGAAATTTAAATGAAATCAGTGAGGAAGAACTGACCGAGTTACTTGACGCGGTCAGTTTTCGTCGTGCTTATAACAAAGGCCTTGATTTGTTGTCACGAAGACCATACGGAGTGAAAGAACTTATAAAGAAACTCTGCGAAAAAGGACATGAAAAAGCATCTTCTGAAAAGGCCTGTGAAAGGTTGGTTGAATTAGGTCTTTTAAATGACAAGGAATATGCAAGAATTCTTGCTAACGATTTAATCGAACGAAAAAAATACAGCATTAAAAGGGTAAAACAGGAAATATTGTTTCGTGGAATTTCAAAGGAAATAGTTGAAAATATTGTTGATTCTCTTGACAATGATGCTGAAAACCGTATTATATTAGTAATCAAGAAAAAATATATTAATAAACTGGATGATGAAAAGGGCAGAAAAAGAGCCATTGACGGACTTATGCGTCTTGGATATTCTTATTCAGAAATAAAATCTGCCTTAAAAACTCTTTCGGAATATGATGAGGACGAAATATATGACTAAAAAAGTTGGAATGATATCTTTGGGTTGTCCCAAAAATCAGGTTGATGCTGAAATTATGCTCTCAAAGCTTCAAAATGGTGGCTTTGAGATTGTATCTGACCCTGCTGAGGCTGATATTGTAATTGTCAACACCTGTGGTTTTATTGAAGATGCGAAAAAAGAATCAATTGAGAATATTTTTGATATGGTATCTTATAAAGAAGATTGCCCTATGCTCAAGGTCCTTGTTACAGGTTGTCTTGCAGAAAGATATCAGGCCGAAATTTTCAAGGAAATTCCTGAAACTGATGCTGTGATAGGTATCGGTGCAAATGAAGATATCTGTGAAATTTGCGACAGAATTATAAACGGTGAAAGGGTTGAAAAATTCCCACCAAAAACAGACCTTAAAATTGAAGGTGACAGAATTCTCACAACTCCACCATATTCTGCATATCTTAAAATTGCAGAGGGTTGTTCAAATCATTGTACCTACTGTGCAATTCCGTCAATTCGTGGCGAATTTCGTAGCCGACCAAGCGAAAGCATCTTGAGTGAAGCAAAAAAACTTGCATCCAAAGGTGTGAAAGAGCTTATTGTTGTTGCTCAGGATACAACCAGATATGGTGAAGATTTATATGGTAAAAATGCTCTTGTGCCATTACTTAAAGCATTGTCAAAGGTTGACGGAATTGAATGGATAAGACTTCTCTATCTTTATCCTGAAAGAATTGATGATGCACTTATTGATGAAATTGCATACAATGATAAAATCGTAAAATATATGGATATTCCTCTCCAGCATTGTAGCAAAAATGTGCTAAAAAGAATGAATCGTCACGGTGACAGAGAAAGCCTTACTGCACTTCTCAACAAAATCCGTGAAAAGATAGATGGAATTACAATTCGTACTACATTTATCGCTGGTTTTCCGGGTGAAACCGAGGAAGAATTCAATGAACTCTGTAATTTCATTGAAGAAATGCGATTTGAAAGAATGGGTTGCTTTGCTTATTCGGAAGAAGAGGGGACTCCCGCTGCGAAGCTTGACGGAATGATGGATTTTGAAATTCGCGTAGAGCGTGCCGAAATTATCAATGAGCGTCAGAACGTTATTCTTGATGAAATCAATGATAGTCTTATCGGTAAGACCCTTTCAACAATTGTTGAGGGTTACGACCCTTATTCCGACTCCTATTACGGAAGAACTTATATGGATGCGCCTGAAATTGATACACAGATTTATTTCACTTGCAGAAATGACCTTAATGATGGTGATATCGTGGATGTTGATGTAATTAATGTAATTGATGGTGAATTAACAGGAGAAGCGATATGAAGTTGAACACCCCAAACATACTTACAATTGCAAGAATTGCAATAACACCGATTTTTCTTTGGTCAATACTTTGTGAAACTTTACCACACAGATTTTTAATCGCATGCATTATATTTTCTGCAGGTGCAATTACAGATGCCGTTGACGGACATCTTGCAAGAAAGTATAACCAGATTACAAATTTTGGTAAGTTTTTAGACCCTATTGCCGATAAAATCCTTACAACATCTGCATTGTTGGCATTTATGTCAATGGGACTTTGTAATATTTGGATAGTAATGCTCGTTTTAACCCGTGAATTTGCAATTGCGTCTGTGCGAATGATTGCAGCATCAGGTGGAGTTGTAATTCCTGCAAACATCTGGGGTAAGGTGAAAACAGTAACACAAATGGTATTTACAATTGCAATTATGGTTTTAGGTGAAGTGTATTATATTTTAGAAAATTCACACAACGAGTTTTTTGTAAAGTTTCCTGATTTAGCACTTGTTTCCAACGGATTATTATGGATAACTGCAATTTTTACAGTGGTTTCAGGTATAGTTTACTTAATTGATAGCAGAAAAATAATTGATTTCACAAAATAATTGCATTTTGCGAAAATATGTGGTAGAATACCATATAATATGAATAAAGACTGTGACCGAAAAGAGTAGCAGACAGTTTTTTATCAGAGATTACGGGTCGTCGGCTGAAAGCCTGTATTGAAAAATATCTGTGAAGTGCATTCGTGAGTTGATGTGGGGAAATACACATCCGTGTTGTTGCGTTATAAACAATCGAGTTATAAATCGAAGTGGAACCGCGATTATTCGCCTTCGTCTGTTGTTGACGAGGGCGTTTTTTTATTTGTAAATCGTGTAGTAGCAGACTTCCGTGTCTGCGTTATTTGGAGGAATATATTTGTTTAAAAGGTTAAGAGAAGATATTCAAACGGTAAAAGAACGAGACCCTGCGGCGTCAGGTGTACTTGAAATTCTGTTTTTATATCCCGGACTTAAAGCCATAAGAATGCACAGAGTGGCACACTGGTTTTTCGTTCGCAATATGAAATTTATTGCCCGTGCAATTTCACAGTACGCAGTAAAAAAGACCAATATTGAAATTCATCCCGGTGCTACAATCGGCAGACGATTTTTCATTGACCACGGCACTGGTGTTGTAATTGGTGAAACGGCTGAAATCGGTGATGATGTAACAATCTATCAGGGAGTTACATTGGGTGGTACAGGTAAGGATACAGGAAAACGACATCCTACAATCGGCAATGGTGTTATGATTGGTTCGGGTGCAAAGGTTTTAGGACCTTTTAAGGTTGGTGACTATTCAAACATAGCATCGGGT
Source organism: Candidatus Fimenecus sp. (assembly GCA_045531435.1). GTDB lineage: Bacteria > Bacillota > Clostridia > Oscillospirales > Acutalibacteraceae > Fimenecus. The sequence continues at coordinate 8,970 of JAZSDZ010000072.1, read as the reverse complement.
GCTGTTGTGCTTGATGAAATTCCGCCAAACTCAACTGCAGTCGGTGTTCCTGCAAGGGTTGTCAAACGAAATGGTAAACGAGTTGATAACCTTGACCAGGTGCATATTCCTGACCCTGTTTCACAGGAATTCTGTAAGCTCAATGCAAAAATTGAAAGACTTGAAAAAGAACTTATGAAATATAAAGGAGAAGAAACAAAATGAAAATTTTTAACACTCTCACAAGAAGAAAAGAAGAACTCAAAACACTTGTACCAGGTGAATTAAAGGTTTACGCTTGCGGACCAACAGTTTATAACTATATTCATATTGGTAATGCTCGTCCTCTTTGTGTGTTTGATACATTCAGAAGATATATGGAATATCGTGGATATAAGGTGAATTTTGTTCAGAACTTTACTGATATTGATGATAAAATCATCCGTCGTGCAAACGAAGAAGGCACAGATTATAAAACAGTATCTGAAAAGTATATTGAAGAATTCTGGACAGATGCAAAGGGTATGAATGTGCGTGAAGCAACTGTTCATCCAAAAGCAACTGAAAATATTGACGAAATCATCAATATCGTAAGCACTCTTATTGAAAAGGGCTATGCATACGCAGTTGATAATGGCGACGTTTACTTCAGCCCAAAACAGTTCAAGGAATATGGTAAACTTTCACATCAGCCACTTGAAGACCTTGAAGCAGGTGCAAGAATCAATATCGGTGAAGTTAAGCGTGAGCCAATGGACTTTGCTCTCTGGAAGAGTGCAAAACCGGGTGAACCATACTGGGAATCACCTTGGGGACACGGCAGACCGGGTTGGCACATTGAATGTTCAGCAATGGTAAGAAGATACCTTGGTGAAACTATTGATATTCACTGTGGCGGTCAGGACCTTGTTTTCCCACATCACGAAAATGAAATTGCACAGAGTGAATGTTGTAATGGTGTTCCATTTGCAAATTACTGGATGCACAATGGCTTTATCAGCGTTGATAATGTTAAGATGTCAAAGTCATTAGGCAACTTCTTCACAGTTCGTGATGTTGCTAATGAATATGGTTATGAGCCAATCCGTTATTTTCTCATTTCTTCTCATTATAGAAGCCCAATCAACTACAGTGTTGATATTATAGAGCAGTGTAAAGCATCTCTTGTTCGTCTTTATAACTGTCGTGAAAGTCTTGACTTTGCTCTTAAGAATGCAACTGCTCCTGTTCCTGCAGATGCAGAGGAAATCAAAAAAGCACTTGACGGTCGTCGTGAACAGTTTATCCGTGTTATGGATGATGACCTTAATACAGCAGATGCTATCACAGCGGTATTTGAGCTTGTTAAGGATATCAACACAAAGGTTATTACAGATGCTCCTTCAAAGGAACTTGTTGAATATGCAACAAAACTTTTTGACGAACTCACAGGTGTTCTTGGCCTTGTTTATAACAGAAAGACAGAGAGCCTTGACGACGAAATCGAAAAGCTTATCGAAGCTCGTACTCAGGCTCGTAAAGACAGAAACTGGGCAGAGGCTGACAGAATCCGTGATGAACTCAAAGCACAGGGTATTGTTCTTGAGGATACACCACAGGGTGTTAAGTGGCATAGAGAATAATCGTGATAACCAGTTTTAGACTCTGTCACAGAAAAATGTGACACTATAATCGTTACTGACAATCGTATATTTATATCTGCCGACGGTGATTACTGAATTTCCGTCGGCAAATTTTATGTCATTAAAAAAATCAGACTCATCAAAAATGCTCATCTGATGGTTAAAATCATTACCAGTAAAAACACTACACATCTGACAAAAAGCTGTTTTGGTGCTTCCAATGTCACCATCAGCGGTTATGAGTATGCCAAGCCCTTTAATATTATTATCCTTGTCAAGAAAAAGTGAAATGAGTGAGCTTTCTTTTGACAAAACAAGTGTGTTGTTATCTCCGTTTTTATTTAATAAAAACTCACTTGTCTGAAGATTTGTTTCAAATGTCCTATTCATTCTGTCGGTGAATTGCTGGATTCCGAATTTACTTTCTTTTGAGCATGAAGAAAGTAAAACAGTTATAACAACGAGAAAAATTGCCAATAATTTTTTCATAAATGTCCTCCTTTTTAAAAATCTTAATAATATATATGAAAAAATTGAGAAATTAACAATTTTTTTACAATTTTCATCTTGGAAAAAATGATAAAATGGTGTAAAATTAAATGATTAAAAATTATTTGAAGGATAGTGATTTCCTTGTTGAAGAATTTCAAAAAGAAAAGTCCACAGGCAAAGGCGGGTATTATTGCATTTATCATTGTAATGGCGTTACTTGTATTCTATGTTGCCTATTCAAACCTTAAACCGGCTCCTCCTGTTGAGTATGAGATTACAGAGGCGTCATACGGTACTATTACGGATTCACTTGATGTGACGGGCACAGTCGAGTCAGGTGTTACTGAGAATATGTTGGCAATTGAAGGTGTATTTGTCGAGGAAGTTTTGGTGAATGTGGGCGACACAGTAAAAAAAGGTGATAAGATTGCCACATTCAATGTTTCAGGTGCATCTGTGTATGTTGACGAAGCAAAAAAAGCTTACGACAAGGCATTAAAGGAATATAACGATGCTTTGGGCACTTCTACAAAAAATTCAGACAGAAAAGCAGAAATTGCAAAAGAAGTTGAAGTTGTAAATGGTAAGATTGCAACAACACAGCAGGAAATTGATTCATTAAAGAAAGAACTTGAGGCAAGTGGAACAACTGAAACTGCACCAATTCCTCAGGAGCAAATCAATCAGATTGCTATGCAGATGCTTGCTAACGGCTCAAGCCTTAAACAGATAAATCAGTTTAAAGACGCTGCATCAAAGGTTGAATTGCCTGTAAGCAATTCTGTATCTTCAGAAAAACAGCAACAGCTTATGCAGAAAAATCTTGAACTTGCACAGCTCAATTCTGAGCTTTCTGCTCTTTATGCAGAGGATACAATGACAGTTGTATCAGACGATTCAGTTTTAAAGGCGTTAAAATCAGTTGCCGATACTAAAAAGGCTGATTATGATAAGGTCAAATCAGTATATGACAAGATGAAAAAAGGTTGGGTTTCTGAGAATAACGGTATAGTAACTCATGTGAATATTATAGCAGGTGAAAAGTTTGTACCTGTTAAACAAAGTAACTCATCATCAGTTGATATTGCCTCTCTCTTAGGTGGTCAGGTTGATGAAAAAACTATGAATCTTATTTCTTCACTTGTCGGTACATCATCTGTACCTATGGGCACAGGAGTTACAATAGAAAGCTATGATGATATGATTGTTTCTGTTACTGTTGGTAAATCTGATTTACTTAAAGTAAAGGTAGGTATGGAAGCACTCATTACAAGCCTTGGTTCTGAATATAAGGGTGAGGTTGTATATGTAGGTGCAACTGCAGCCGAATCATCAGGTGGACTTGATATCGGTTCAATTGCAGGTTCTCTTATGGGTGGTAGTTCAGGAGCAAATGGTGCTGTTGTTAAGGTGAAAATCCATAATCCTGACGAAAAAATTGTAATCGGATTTGATGTTGATATAAGAGTCATCCTTGATACATTTGAAGATGTATTGAAAGTTCCTGTTGAAGCAGTAATTTATAACAGTGGTGTTTATTCAGTATTCGTTTACGACGAGGAAGAAGGAACTGTAACAAAACGCATAGTCACAAAGGGTTCACTTGATGATACAAGCTATGAAATTGTCGATGGACTTAAAGAAGGGGAAATGGTTGTAAAGAGTCCTGACCCTAATATGGAAGACGGTACAAAAGTCGCAAAGAAAAATGCATAAGACGGCATTTTAATTATAATTCAGATTATAATAATCGAGGTGTGAACTTTGAATATTAGAGAAAATATACGTATTGCCGTCTTCAGTATCAGAACAAACTTGATGCGTTCTCTTCTTACAATGCTTGGTATTATTATCGGTGTAGCATCTGTTATTGCAATTGTAACTGTAGGTAATGGTGGCCGTGACTATATTGTTGGCATGATTCGTGATATGGGTAACAGTGCGATTTCCCTGACAGTAAATGCAAACAGTGCCGATGATGACGACTACTTTACCGACGAGGATATTACAGCAATCAAAAAGCTTGACGGTGTACAATATGCATCAATGCAGTCTATTGCAATGTGTCAGATGTCTGCTAACGATATGACAGGTATCCTTATGGGAATCGGTTGTAATACGGATATGCAGATGCTTATGAGAACACCACTTCTTTACGGAAGATTTTTTACCGAGGAAGAATACATTGAAGGAAAAAATGTGGGCGTTATTGATGTTGGCAGTGCATTACAGCTTTTCGGAAGAAAAGATGTAGTAGGTGAAAGTGTCAACTGTACATCAAATGATTTAACAGTTTCTGTCCGTATTGTTGGTGTTGTCGATATTATGGCAAGTATGAATCTTGATACGGAAGAAATGATGGGCAATATGAGTTCAATGATGGGTAATATGCAGATGACAAGCTGTATGCTTATGATGCCTGCACCTATTGCCAACACTCTTCTCGGAAGAACATCAGGACGATATGATATGCTTCAGATTACGGCACATGACGAAAATATGCTCGACGGAATCGGTACCGCGGCTCTTAACTATGTACATTCATTACACGATAACTATGAAAAGGATTGTTATGCTGTCACAAATATGGCAACATATATTGATCTTCTTGATACAGTCATCAATGTATTTACAATCTTTATTGCAGCAGTAAGCGCAATTTCACTTATCGTCGGTGGCATAGGTGTTATGAATATTATGCTTGTCTCAATTACAGAGCGTACACGAGAAATCGGTATAAGAAAGGCTCTTGGAGCTAAAACAGGCTCAATCATGTTCCAATTCCTTACAGAGTCAATTATCCTTTGTCTTATAGGTGGTGTAATCGGCTTGTTGTTGGGTGTTGCCGCTGCGGCATTTGTGTCCTATATAATGAAAGTGCCATTGTTTGTTGAGCCTTCAACAATTCTTTTGGCTGTGGGCTTCTCATCAGCAATAGGTATTATCTTCGGTGTTTATCCTGCTAAACGAGCAGCAAATCTTCCGCCGATTGAAGCACTTCGCAGAGATTAAAATAATAAAATCAACCGGATGTCGAATAGATGTCCGGATATTTTTTGCCTTTTCAAATATGAAAGTTATCCTTCAAAATTTTGATGTATATGCATTTGTATATACATCTTTTTTTGTGTGTTAAAAACATAATAAATAGTAAATTGTTCAAAAAAAGTATGGGTTTAAACCCCTTGATACATATAGTTTTAAACATTTTCAACAGAGTTTTCAACATTTTTAATGTTCAAACAATTCTTAAAAAAAGACTTAAAATCTTGCTGAATAGTCAAATTTTGACTGTATATTTCCATTATATATGCATTAAATTTTGCAGGAAAATTTTTCTTTCCGTCATTTTATTAATGCTACAAAATTTTCTTTGAAATTTTTGTTTTTGGTTACTTTCGTCAGTTTATTTTAATTTAGAAAAATTTTTGTCGAAAAGTTTTAACAGTAAAATATAAAAAAACTATTGCCATAAATTACCATATATGGTAAAATATGGCAGAAATAAGAAATCACAAGATGATTTTAAAAATAAAATGGAGGTTTCACAAATGGGAAACAGTTTAAAAGTATTATTAACGGGTGAAGGTAGCGAATTCGGAAGGAATTGTGCAAACGTTTTGCGTACATATGGTTGTGATGTGTCGCTTGTAGCAAAAGATGGTAAAGCGGTGTTGTCGAAAATCTCATCAGAAAATACTGATGTTGTCGTAATGGATGCTTTTATGGCAAATCTTGATGCTCTTGGCGTTTTGAATAATCTTAAGGATGAAAAGAAAAAGCCATTCATTGTCATTCTTTCAAGTTCTGATAATCAGCGTTTTGAACAGGAGATTCTCTCAGCTGGTGCCGATTACTATTTTCTTAAACCATTTGATGTGAATATGATGGCACAGAGAATTACACAGCTTACAGGTTGGTCAAAGGATAAAAGAAAAACTGATATGGAAAAGGATTCGAATGATTTACAGGTGACGGTCAGTGAAATTATGCATCAGATTGGTGTTCCTGCTCATATAAAAGGGTATCAGTATCTTCGTGAAGCTATAGTCCTCACCATTAACGACAGCGACTTGATGAGTTCAGTAACAAAAGTCCTTTATCCCACGGTAGCAAAAAGATACGGAACAACATCTTCAAGAGTCGAAAGGGCAATCCGTCACGCCATTGAAGTGGCATGGGACAGAGGTGATGTTGATGTTCTCAGCTCATATTTCGGATACACAATCCAAAGTGACAGGGGAAAGCCGACAAATTCAGAATTTATAGCAATGATAAGCGACAAACTTCGTTTGCGAATGAAAATTTCTTGACATAATAGATACAGAGTGATATAATTTTTTTGCTTCGTGAGGGAGTAGTCGACATATAAAATATGTGATAAGTCAACATACTGACCTTTTGGTCTGGCTTATATTAAATGACAAGACTCATGTATGGTGTAAAGCCATACTTGGGTCTTTTTGATTCTCGTGTAACCGCTTATTAAATCGAAGTCACAATTCTTAGCGGCTACCTTTCCGTCATAAAAGCCAAAAATACTCGTTAATACACAAGTATTGCCTGCGTTGTTTGACATTTTTGACAAAAACTATCTCGCTTATAATTACAACTCGATTTAATCAGCAGTTACTCAGGAGGATTTATATGTCAGAATTAGTAATTATTGCAGTAGGACTCGCTATGGATGCTTTTGCAGTTGCAATTTGTAAAGGTCTTAATATGAGAAAGCTTGATATCAGACAAACATCACTTATTGCATTGTTTTTTGGTGGATTTCAGGCGGGAATGCCACTTATCGGTTGGTTTATCGGCTCAAAATTTGCTGAATATATTACCAGTATCGACCATTGGGTAACATTTATTCTTCTTGGTATCATTGGTGGTAAAATGATATATGAGTCATTCCACGATGATGAATGTGAGTGTTCTGATAGTAAGCTTGACTTGAAGGAATTGACAGCACTTGCTATTGCTACAAGTATTGATGCTTTGGCCGTCGGTGTTGCATTTGCCCTTACATATGAAGAAAAAAAAGTTTATACAGCGGTTGTACTTATTGGCGTTATTACTGCAGTATTGTCAGCAATAGGTGTGTTCATCGGTCACAAGTTTGGCGTTAAATATAAAAATAAGGCTGAACTTGCAGGTGGACTTGTGCTTGTTCTTATGGGTGTAAAATTTCTTTTGGAAGGACTTGGCATCATAGGTGGTTAATATGATTAAAACATTACTCTGGGATATTGACGGTACACTTCTTGATTTTTCAAAAGCAGAGGAATACGGCATAAGAAAATGCTTTGAAATATTTTCACTTGGTGAATGTACTGACGAAATGCTTTTACGATACTCAGCTATTAATAAAAAATATTGGGAAATGCTTGAAAGAAACGAACTTACAAAACCCGAAGTCCTTCGTGGTCGATTTGAGGAGTTTTTCAAAACGGAAAACATTGATTTCAATAAAATTGATGATTTCAACCTTGAATATCAGTATCGTCTCGGGGATAAAGTCTTTTTCTGCAACAACGGACTTGAAACTATACAGAGTCTCAAAGGTAAGGTAAAGCAATACGCAGTGACAAACGGCACTTATGTTGCACAAAGCAGAAAACTTAAACAGTCAGGACTTGATAAAATATTCGATGGTGTATTTATTTCTGACAAAATAGGATTTGAAAAACCATCAATAGAGTTTTTCAATGTTGTACAAAACGAAATCGGTGAATTCAAGGCCGATGAAGTTATGATAATAGGGGATTCATTGACAAGTGATATTAAAGGTGGAAACAATGCAGGAATTCTTTGTTGTTGGTATAATCCAAGTGGTGCTGAAAACAAAGATAATTTACGAATTGACCATGAAATAAAAAGTATTGCTGAAATACTTGATATAATATGAATTTAAAAGAACTGTTGCACAATAAACAGTTCTTTTTTTTGTTTAAAATTACTTAAAAGAAAAAGCAGTTTTCTCATTGTTAAACATATGAAATTATGGTATAATTAATCAATTATATAAGAAAGGGAGAGTGAAGTGATGAGTCTTATTGATAAAGTAAAAGATTTTGGTACTGAAATCAAAACTCATTGGAACACTCCGGCAGAAGGTAAGTATGTTCCTTATAAGGAATATAAGGACGTAGTTATCGGTGTCGGCGCAAACTACACAGGTGCAAAAATACTCGAGTATATCGGTTTCTGGTCTGCTTGTTTCCTTATTATGCACCACTACAAATTACCTTATCTCACATTCTCTGTCATCGGTATTCTGAATATGCCTCTCGGCTATATTACAGCACTTATCTGGTGGTATGTGTGCGATAATCTGGGCTTCTTGCCTAAAAAACAGGAAAGAAAAGTATATCTGGTTTATGGAATTATGATGGCATTTGGTATTTCGACTATATTGTTCGATTACTCAAAGCTTTTCGACCCTACAAGTTCATTTATCACACTTCTTAACGGATTAGAGGGTATGAATGCCACAGCCTGTTTTAAGACCTTTGGTACACATTTCCTTTATTCTGGTTGGGTAGGGGCAAGAAATATCTTCTGGCGTAAAAAGCTTATTCCTAAATATGGTCGTTATAAGTACGGTCTTTACTGTGACGTTGTGCCAAAGTGCATAATGGTTATCCTTGTTGGTTGGCTTCCTGTCTACAACATTCCGGATGTTGCTACTCGTGTATGGGTTGCAAACCTTCTCTTTGCTACATACAATGTATTCGGTTTCGGTAATGTTCTTGAAGAATGTTCAAAGAGAATCAGCCCTAACCTCCAGGAAAGAATTCTTGTTCGTAGCTACCCTGTTAAGCTTTCCCACATTTTCAACTCTATTCTTGCAATTATACTTCCTGCAATTGTTGGTATGCTC
>JAZSDZ010000120.1:0-23045 GCA_045531435.1 Candidatus Fimenecus sp. | reverse complement strand
TACTGTATGTAATGACAGAACAGAGATTACTGTAGTACCTGCAACAGGTCATAGTTATGGTGATTTTGTTGTTGATGTAAAACCAACATGTACAGAAGCAGGTGAAAAGTCAAAGTACTGTATTGTATGTAATGAAAGAACAGAGATTACTGTAGTACCTGAAACAGGTCACAGTTATGGTGATTTTGTTGTTGATGTTAAACCAACATGTACAGAGGCAGGTGAAAAGTCAAAGTACTGTACTGTATGTAATGACAGAACAGAGATTACTGTAGTACCTGCAACAGGTCATAGTTATGGTGATTTTGTTGTTGATACAGAAGCAACTTGTACAACCGATGGTGAAAAATCAAAGCATTGTGCAAATTGTGATGACAGAACAGAAATCACTGTGATTCCTGCAACACCTGACACTCATACATATCGTAATTATACAGTGGATATAAAAGCAACTTGCACAACAGATGGTGAAAAATCAAAACACTGTCTTTATTGTGACAATAGAATTGATATTACTGTAATTCCGGCAAAGGGTCATAGTTATGATGATTTTGTAATTGATACAGAAGCAACTTGTACAACGGATGGTGAGAAATCAAAGTATTGTTCAAGATGTAATGATAGAATAGAAATCACAGTAGTTCCTGCAACTGGTCATAATTATGGCGATTTTGTTGTTGATATAAAACCAACATGTGGTACAGAAGGTGAAAAATCAAAGCATTGTGCAAATTGTGATGATAGAATAGAAATCACGGTTATTCCGGCAGATGATACTGCTCATAAATATGGTAATTATACAGTTGACATACAAGCAACTTGTGATACAGATGGTGTAAAATCACAGCATTGTCAATATTGTGATAATAGAACAAATGAAACAGTAATTCCAATGACTGGTCACAAATATACTTATAATTACGAGATTACTGTGCCTGCAACTTGTACAACTGAAGGTGAAAAATGCAGATATTGTACAAAATGTGGAGCAAAAAAGGATGTTACTGTAATCCCCGCAACAGGTCATGAATATACTTATAATTTTGAAACAGATTTTGAAGCAACTTGTACAACAGATGGACAAAAATCCAAATACTGTACAAAGTGTGGTGATAAAACAGAAATTACTGTAATCCCTGCGTTAGGTCACAAATATGGTGAATACATTATTGATATTGATTCTACATGTACTGAAGCAGGCGAGATGTCAAGACACTGTTCTGTTTGCGATGATAGAACTGAAATTTCTCCGGTACCTGCAAAGGGTCATACACCAGGCAAATCAGTAATTGAAAATGAAGTTGAGGTAACATGCACAATTGATGGTTCGTATGATAATGTTGTTTATTGCACCACATGTAATGGTGAACTTAGCCGTGAAACAATTATAACAACTGCAACAGGTCATAAACCTGGAACAGTTGATGAAGTTGATTATATTGGCGCAACTTGCACTACAGATGGCTCATATGATAAAGTAGTCTATTGTAGTGAGTGCGGTGGGGACTATAGCCGTGAAACAGTTACAATTCCTGCAACAGGTCATGATTATAGTGGCTGGCATTGTGACAGTCCAGCTTCATGTTCATCTATTGGCAGAGAAGTCCGCAGATGTGAATATTGTCATGAATATGAATATAGAGATATCCCTGCATTACCTCATGATTTCACTGGCTGGCATTATGAAGAAAATATGCCAACCTGTGAAGAAGACGGAAAAGAATATCGTCGTTGTAGCGAGTGTAGTTACAGAGAAGAAAGAGACGCATCAGCTTTAGGCCATGATTATGGTGATTTTGTTATTGATAGTGAACCAACATGTACAACAGACGGTGAAAAATCAAGATATTGTTCAAGATGCGATGATAGAATAGAAATTACTGTAATTCCTGCGTTAGGTCACTATGGTGATTGGTACATTAGTCGTGAACCTGATTGTTATAATGTTGGTTTAGAATATCGTTATTGTGATTTTTGTGGTGATTACGAATACAGAGAGTATGCTCCTGCAACAGGTCATGAATATACTTATAATTTTGAAACAGATTTTGAAGCAACTTGTACAACAGATGGACAAAAATCCAGACACTGTACAAAGTGTGGTGATAAAACAGAAATTACTGTAATTCCCGCATTAGGCCACGATTATGGTGATTTCGTTATTGATAGTGAACCAACTTGTGAATATGAGGGTGTTAAATCACAGCATTGTTCTCGTTGTAATTCAACAACAAACGAAACAGCGATTCCAAAATTAGACCATTATTTTGGTGATTGGTATGTTTGTGAAGCTGTTTGTGGTCAGATGGGACATGAATGTCGTCATTGTATGTCATGTAGCTATGTGGAATATCGTGACACTGGAATTATCGAACATAATTACGGTGAATGGCTTGTAGGACAAAGTGCTACTTGCGTTTCTTCAGGTTATGAAATTTCATACTGTGAAAAATGTGGTGGAGCTCAGACAAGAGAAATCCCTGCAACAGGACATACATATGATAGTGAATATGTGATTGATGAATATCCAACATGTACAACAGATGGTTACAAGTCACAGCATTGTCAGAATTGTGACGACAGAATTAATGTGACTACTATCCCTGCAAATGGACATAACTTTAATTATACTGAGGTTACAGAGCCAACATGTACTAAACATGGCGTTTCACTTGCAGACTGTCTTGATTGCCCTGAAATTACGGTTATAAAACATCCTGCAACAGGTCATAGTTATGGTGATTTCTGTATTGATATTGAACCAACATGTACATCAGATGGTGAAAAATCAAGACACTGTGAATATTGTGATGACAGAATAGATATTACTTCAATCCCTGCAAATGGACACACACTGGGTGATGAAGTAACTGAAAATGAAATTGCTGCAACATGTACTATTCATGGTTTATACGATACTGTTGCTTATTGTAGTGTATGTGGTGATGAAATAACAAGAAAAAGAGTTGTAATCCCTGCAAATGGACACACACCGGGTGATGAAGTAACTGAAAATGAAATTGCCGCAACATGCACAGTTAATGGTTCATACGATGCTGTTGTTTATTGTGGTGTATGTGGTGATGAAATAAGCAGAAAGACAGTTATAATCCCTTCAATAGGTCACGATTTTGTTGATGGATTCTGTGTTGTTTGTGGTAAGAGTGATGTTACAAATGAACCTGATACTCCTGATGAATGTAAACATTTATATAGCAGTTATGTTGTTATAAAACAAGCTACATGTGTTGAAAGTGGCGTTAAGCAGTGTTCTTGTGTATATTGTGGTAATACAATTAAGGAAATAATCCCTGTAACAGAAAATCACGTGTCTGGCGATTGGGTTGTAACTAAAGCGCCTACAACTTCAGTTGAGGGTGAAAAGACAAGGGTATGTACAGTTTGTGGTAAGGTAACTGAAACAGCCTCAATTCCAAAACTCGAATCTCCTGATGCTAATGAGTTTAAATTTAATATCAAGACACCATCTAAAACAACAATTAACCATAAAGACGGTATTGTTCTTTATGCAAACCTTGAAGGTGATATTCCAGAAGGTGCTTATATTGAGTGGACTTCAAACAATAACAATTTCAAGATAAAAGAAACAAGTGATGATTCAATTACCGTCATTTCCGAAAATGATGGTAGAACAACATTTACTGCAACACTTTATGATGCAAATGGAAATGTTCTTTCACAGGATACAATTGAAATGACATCAAAAGCTGGTTTCTTTGATAAATTCGGTAGTTTCTTCCGTTCTCTTTTCGGTGGAACAAAGATTTACGATAAATAAAATCAAATGACAAAAAGCAGAACTGAATTTCAGTTCTGCTTTTTGTCTGATATGTGTCTATTTATTTAGCCTTGATTTGTGTTGTAATAATATGCGTAATTGCTTTTACACCTCTTGTAATATATTTTCCAAGATTTCCTGAAAATCCCGTAAGAACTGGATTTTTCAGGTCTTTTTCATTTATACCGTCTGCATTGCCTTCTCTTACTGTGATGTTATCACTGGTAAATGGCTGTATCGCAGATTTTTCATTTGTGGTAATCAATGCACCGTCAGCAAATGCACAGATTTCTTCTTTTTCAATTTGTGAAAGACCATTCTTACCCATTGGATAAAGTCCGAAGAGTGCAGTTTCTTCACTTCCGTTATATGATGGAGCAATGCTCTTTCCTTGTGCAGCTACAAGAGTATATGTATTAAGAATCTGGTCTTTTGTTCTGCTGAAATGATGTCTCTGATTTCCGTAATATGAGCCATATGGATTCATTCTTACTGTCTTGTCCTTTTCAAGTCGCATAGGACAATGTGCCATTGATGATAATACCTGACGAGCGTTTGCTACAACAAGACCACTATTCTCATCATAAAGTCCTACAAATCCGCCTGTTAACTGATGATTGAATGAGTCAACCTTTTTATTTTTTTCATCACATTCAGGAAAACTTTGAGTTCTGAATGAAGAAATATCATCCATAAAATTACGTTTTATAACAGAGATATCACCATTAAATTTCGGCGTAATCTGGAATGGTACAGTTTCCTTCCAATTCATATCACTGTATCGTCCCAAAGCAGAATTTTCAGTCGAAATTGATGTAGTTTCTGTTGTGTAAGGATATTTAACCGTTGTCCTTACGAAAATTGCATCAGAGAAATCAGTTTTGAAGAAGTCAAAAGTGTAACTACCTGATTTAATTTCTTTTGGGAGATGAATTTCACCTTGAATTCGTATTCCTTCACCATTACCGGCTACAGAAAGTGATACAACACTCTTGTTTTCAAAACTATATTTTTTCTTTCCGTAAGTAATATATGATTGTAAAAAGTCGTAATCACCGATTTTTTTACCGTCAATCTGTACAAAAGCAATTTGACCATTAGGAGTAAACATAATTGAAACTCGTGATGTTTCAAGAAGATTTTTAAATTGTGGTTTTTCCTTTATGCCATCGAATCCAATTTTAATCTCATATTTATCCTTAATATCTTTGAATTGCATCATAAGAAATGCAGATTTATTATTGTCGTCGGTAGGTACAGCAACATAACTTTCAAGTCCCTCTGCATTAACAGTAAGACATGAAATATCAGAAATGTTTTCCTTGATTTCGATCTGTACACACTGTAACAATGAATTTGTTGTGTTATATAAAGTTGTTTTTTCGGTTTCTGGCAGCATTGATATTTCGTCGGAAATAACCTTGTCACTCAAATCGAGTGCAGTTTTTTCTCTTTGAATATTAAGCACAGGAGTAGCAAGACCAAAATGTGTTGTAGAGAGCAGAAGCACTCTGTTTTTGAATGATGGTGAGAGCATATCTCTTTCACTAGTGATTTTTGCCATCATTCGTGCTCTTTCAATACGAGTCCATATTTTTCTATTAAATGGCTTTTCCGACCAGGATGCGTATCCTGTGAAATTACCATCAGCAGTATCGTGAGTAAAATCAATTTTGCCGATAGGTCTGTGACTTTTAATATAGCCGCCAGGAGTGTCAAAAACAATATATGGAAGGTCAGCAACCTCTTTCACAAGACCATGAATACCATCAGTATTAGCAACTTTTCCCGTCAATTTTCCCATATCAATAGTTTCCCAGAATATTGCGTCAGCATCCATATTGATAAAAAGGAATAGGTCGTTATTGATTTCACCGGATTCCTGTTTTTTTCTTAAATCCTTTACCCATGCACGAAGACAACCAGCATCACAAACATCAGAATTTGAGTATGTAGGAATAATTGTCATGCTTTCACCTTTATAGGTGTAGGTGAGTGGGTTAAATGCTTCTTCATCATTAAGTCTTGGCACAATTGTTTTAAAAGCATCAAAAGGTACGCAACTATAGTAAAGGCAAAGAGCCTTTATACCTAATCTGTTGTACAAAGTAACCTGTGAAGGAGTAAACATAACCTCTTGTGGACGTACAATCATTTCACAAGTACCGAAAATATCCTTCAAACCACTACCGTCTGGATTAGTAACTGCAAGGTTGATGCTTTCACAGAATTCGTCTTCTGTCATAGCAGATAAAGCACCGTTATTGTATCCCATTATGATATTTTCATCACCATATTTTATAACTCTTTCTTTCATTTTTTCGATAATGTCAGGAGCGTATTCAGGGAGAATCTTCTGTAATGAGAAAAAGTTTTCTGTATCCCAAGTGCCTTTAACCGGAATTCCTTGTTCATTGAATTCTGTAAGGATATCAAGGATTTTACGAATAATTCTTATATCCGAACCAAATCCAAGATTGTCATTTGTATCCCCACGATATGAGTGATAACAGTTAACGTGAAAGCCATATGCTATATGAATTTTATTATCAGTCATTTTTTACTCCTCCTGATATATTCTTTAAGATATAATAACACATAAATTTTCCAAAAACAATTACTTTAAAACTTTATCTATTTTATTGAAATACACCACAATATCTGGTATAATATTTCTATATTTTTACACGAGGTATTCGTTATGAGCAAAGTATTGGAAAAGATGTATAAGCATTTAGGGAAATGGGGTCCATATTCAAAAAAATACAGTGGTATTTCACGAATTGTTGATCATAGTACAGAAGGTGGTGTCCGTTTCGATTGCGTTGTAAGTCCTGCAATTGAAAATGCCGACAGCCGTGTGCCGAATGTTACAGTTCCTGTCGGTGTTCATCCATGGGAAGCAAAGGCTGACTACTCATTCTATTCATATCGATATGACCTCGAATGGAAGGATAAAGTTTATGCTGATGTGTCCTTTACTAAGCTTGACAGTGACAGTGTTCTTGTCCGTACAAAGTTTGTGAACAATACTGATATTACACAGATTTGTCTTCTCAATCTTTTCTCTGCAATTGAATACCCGAATGTTTATGCAACAACTCCTGTTTTACCGGATAAGAATATCTTTATTAAAGCACTTGAATATATAACTTATGACTATAATACAATTCGCCCTTGGGATAAGCAGGTTATAGATGCTATGAAAAAAGGTGAATTCTTTGACGACGGATTCACTTATCATAAAGGTCTCGGTGATAAGGACAATAATCGTTATATTCTCCCGAAATATTCAAAACTTGGTGAAGAAGCAGGGGACAGAATCACTTATGAAATAAGGAGAATTTCCGATTTCAATAATCCTCAGCTCCATATCCGTTATCGTACAACGGACAAAAAAGACAGTATCTGGACATTGAATGGTGAGAAAGTAACTTTCACGAGTGCAACTGACTTTAATGTTTTCTCAATTCCGTTTAACAGCGAAAATGTTGAACTTGTGTCAGTTGGTACAGGCGGAATTGAATTCGATTTCCTTTGCATTACAGAAAAAGGTGAGTCAGTTTCAGTTAATTCAAAGACACATAATTTTTATCCACAAATCAAAACAAAAACTTGTGATATTGGTAAACTTGCAAGTTATAAATATGATGGTGTTGATGGAAATTTCTATGTAAGAACATTCAACGATGTTACTCGTTTTCGTGATTTTGACACAGGTTGTCTTGAAGACAGTCCTACTGCAAGAATTTCACAGCCTGACGAAAGCTTTCAAAATATGCTCGAAACATTTTCAGGTTCATTTTCCGAAAAGCATAGTGACGAGGGATTTTATCATAATACAGTAGTTTATACCCTTTATGTTGAACCTCATACAGAGCATATTGAATATGCCGTTTTGTCATTTGGTGAAACAGAGTACAAGACAACTGACGAGTATGAAAAAATCTATGAAAATGCATATAATTCTCTTGAAAAATTTGATTTGAATGAGTCAGGCAAAACATACGAGTTGTCAAATAGAATTCTTCGTGCAACCGTTTTCCAGAATACTGTTTATCCACTTTACAGAAATGGTGAATATGTTGTGCATCACACTCCCGGTAAGCGTTGGGACTCATTCTATACTTGGGATTCAGGTTTCATAGGTCTTGATATGCTCGAATTTGCACCTGATATTGCCGATTATATTCTTGAAACATATCTTAGTGATAATGAACAGTGGGCATTCCTTCTTCACGGCTCACCTGTACCTGTACACATTTATCAGTACCTTGAAATGCTAAAAAAGGCAGAGGATAAGACTGAACTTTTAAAATATTATGACAGAGTCAAAATGTTCTATGATTTCATTGCAGGTAAAATAAACGGCTCTACAACTACTAAATTTAATAGTGGATTAACAACTACATTTGATTATTTTTATAATTGTAGTGGTATGGACGATTTACCACCACAAAAGGCTATGTATGCCGAAAATAAACAAAAATGGATGACTCCTGTAATTTCTTCTTCTCAGGTTATCCGTTGTGCAAAAATTCTCTATATTTGTGCTGATATGTTAGGCAAAGAAAATGATAAGGCAATATATCTTGAAGATATTGACCGAATTTCAAATGCACTTCAGAAATACTCATGGGATGAGGAGTGCGGATACTTCTCTTATGTAATCCACGATGAAAATGGCAATCCAAAAGAGAAATATAAAAACGCTCTGGGTGAAAACCTTAACAAAACAATGGATGGTATTTATCCTATTATCGCAGGTGCAGTAACTGATAGTCAGCGTGACAGAATTCTTGCGCATTTAAAGAGTGACGATGAAATGTTCAGCCCTGTTGGTATAAGCGCTGTTGATAAAACTGCATCATACTACATAACAAACGGTTATTGGAATGGTAATGTGTGGCTTTCTCATCAGTGGTTTGTCTGGAAAACTATGCTTGACCTTGGTGAAACTGATTTTGCATTTCGTATTGCCGAAACAGCACTTAAATCATGGAAACGCGAAGTTGAATACTCATATTACACCTTTGAAATGTTTAATATAACATCAGGCAGAGGCGGTTGGTTCCACAACTTTGGTGGACTTTCAACACCTGTCAATATCTGGACAAATGCTTATTATAAGCCAAAAACGTTTTCAACAGGTCTTGATACTATGGTTATGAGCGGTAACTTTAATGACAATGCAACTGAATTTAACTGTGAACTTAAGTATTATGGGAATAACGAGAAGTATTCGGTTATCGTTGTTATGACAGATAAAAAAGACAGCTATAATGTAACTGTTAACGGTGAAAAAGCAGATGTATATATCCGCGATAAGGGTATTGTTGAAATAACTCTTTCCGGTAGCAATAAAAATGCAAAAATTAACGTGTTCTAACTTGTATAGTCTTCAATGACTTTTTGCAGATATTCTTTGTCATCTGTTACAATCCCTTTTTTAAGACGAAGAATATCCTGTTGTGGCAAAAGTGAAACATATGCGTCATAAATAACATAAGGTTTATTTTCGTCATTTTTATAAACAGCGATTTTTCCTTCATATTCTTTTATGGTATAGTAATCCTGTACGATATGAGAATAATCCTGTAATTCACGACGCTTAATATCATTATTTATGCTGACAAAAAGAATTATAAAGCAAAATAACGATAATAACCCGAATAAAATATATTTTGTAATATCTAATTTCATTGTTTCACTTCCTTTTGACTATAGTTTTGTCAAATTTATTACAATTTATTAAAATGAAAAAAATATCTACTCATTTTAATATTTTTGTGCTATACTTGTTTTATGATATTATTTTACTTCGTTTCGGAGGAAAATTATGAGAAAAAAACCTCAGACATCAAAAAGAAGGATGTCCTCGAAAAAAAAGAAAGAATTCAGTTTGCTGAAAGGTATTTTCCTTGTCGGCATAATGACTTGTGTCATTGTCTGTTGCTATGTTCTCACCGATATGATTAGTACAGTTAATGGTGACAGAATTATTGACCTTGAGTATTATCAGGAAAATCAGGACCAGACAACAATCATTTATGCAAAAAATGAAAATGATGATTGGGTTGAACTTACAAAGCTTCATGGTGAAAAGAACCGTATTTGGGTTGATTTGGAAGATATTCCTGATTATATGAGCAAGGCTTTTATTGCCATTGAGGACAAACGATTCAATGACCATAAAGGTGTTGACTGGTTCAGTATGACACTTGGTATCGGTAAGTCTGCTGTACAGGCACTTGTTTCTGAAGATAAATCTGTACGTGGTGCATCAACTCTTACTCAACAATTAATAAAGAATCTTACCGGTGAAAATGGCAGAAATATTAACAGAAAGTATAATGAGTTACTTGCTGCGTTAAACCTTGAAAAATACTATGAAAAAGATGATATTTTAGAGGCATACCTCAATACAATTTACTTAAGTCATAACTGTTATGGTGTTCAGACAGCAGCTGAAACATATTTTGGTAAAGAGGTTTCAGAACTCAATCTCGCCGAGTGTGCTGCTATTGCAGTTATTACACAGACACCTGCAAAAAATGACCCTTTGTGGCAGCCTAAGAATAATAAAAACCGTCAGGAATGGTGTCTTGGCAAAATGCTTGAAGAGGGTATGATAACTGAAGAAGAATATGAAGAAGCTATGAATTATGAGCTTATCTTCACAAATAGTGACAAATATGTTGCAGATGATAAGGTTGAAGTTGAAACTGTAACTGATAATGATATTCAGAGCTACTATGTTGACTATGTTATTACATCCGTCATCCGCGATTTGAAGGAACAGGGATATTCAAATTACGAAGCAACAAAGATGATTTATTCAGGCGGCCTCCGTATTTATTCTGCTGTTGATATGGAAATCCAAAAAATTGTTGAGGATGTATATGTTTATCGTAGAGGATTCCCAAGTGAAGCGGTAAATTCAAGTAGTGAGCTTTCACAGTCAGCAATGACAATTATGGATTATAGCGGTCGTATTGTTGCAATGGTTGGTGGTGCAGGTGAAAAGACTGAAAACCGTTCAAATAACCGTGCAGTAGCAGCAGTTCGTCAGCCGGGTTCTTCTATTAAGCCTTTGGCAATCTATGCCCCTGCAATTGAAGAAGATTATATTACTTGGTCATCAAAAATTAAGAACTATGGTATCAGTTGGCAGGGTAGTATTTGGCCTACTAACTATGGCAGTGACCCGGGTTCTCCTGACAGTTATGTTACTGCTCAGTATGCTGTTGCAATTTCATACAATACTGTCCCTGCACAGATTCTTATGAAAATGGGCTTTAAACTCAGCTACGATTATTTAAAGAATACATTTAAGATTTCAACTTATAATGACAAATTGGATAGTGGTTCTCCTTCTGCACTTGCAACAGGTGGTTCAACAGGTGGTGCAACAACGCTTGAGATGGCTGCTGCTTTTGCATCGTTTGGTAATGGTGGTAAGTATTACGAGCCATATTGTTATTATGAAGTTAAGGATAATAAGGGTGAGGTTATTCTTCAGCCAAATACTGAGTTTGAACAGATTATTTCACCTGAAACAGCGTATGTTATGAATCAGATGTTACAGACTGTTTTCTATGGTGCAGGTGGTACTGCGCGTGGTTATGCTGTTGCAAACCACAGAACATTCGGTAAGACAGGTACAACATCAAATAACTATGACCGTTGGTGCGTTGCGGGTACAGGACATTATATGGCTGCTGTATGGTTCGGATATGATTACAACAAGGAAATCAAGGGTAGTGGAAGTCCGGCAGGACAGATTTTTGAAAGAGTTATGAATGAGATTCATAAGGACCTTCCGCAGAAAGATTTTGAACAATACACAGATGATGTTGTAAAACTTTCATATTGTACAGGTTCAGGTTTAATTGCAACCGATACTTGCGGGTCAACATCATACGGATGGTATAAAAAATCAAATATTCCTGCAAAATGTAAGGGTTGTGGTACTGAAAAGGATGAGGAAGAATCCACAACATTAAAGCCGGGTACAACAGAAAAACCAGGAACAACAGAAAAGCCGGGTACAACTGTTAAACCGGGCGTAAGCATTCCTTCACAGGGTACAGTTGAAGGTACAACTATACCTATGCCACCGATTACAATTCCTGAAATTCCGTCAGAAGTTGTATCTGTGCTTCAGGAAGTTACAAGACCTAACTAAAAATATGCCCATCTTTGCGATGGGCTTTTTGTGCTTAAATAACCCAGAAAAATTAAGGTGATATTTTATGAAAGAAAGAAGTAAATCCTATCTTATTTTGGTTGACGGAACTGTTTTTGAAGGTTTTTCAATGGGAAAGCCGGGTGTAACAATCGGTGAGGTTGTTTTTAACACATGTACATCAGCTTATTCTGATATCTTGTCTGACCCCACATATTACGGACAAATTGTTGCACAAACATATCCTCTTGTTGCAAATCGTGGAGTAAAACCTGAAAATGAAGGTAATCAGATTATGTCGAATGGCTATATTGTTCGTGAGTGGTGTGATATATGTTCTGACGGTAGCGAAATGAATCTTGATGATTATCTTAAAAGCAGAGGCATTGTTGGTATTTGTGGTATTGATACTCGTCGTCTTACAAGGTATCTTCGTGATAAAGGTTATGTAAATGGTGCAATTACTGATTCGCTTGATAATATGGATGAATTACTAAAGAAAATTCGTGATTATACAATATCAGGTGCAGTCCGTGAAATTTCAATAAAAGAGCCTGTGAAAATGAAAGGTGAAAATGCAAAATATAATATTGTTGCTGTGGATTATGGTTCGCCTCGTAAACAGCTTAATGCATTTTTACTTAATGGTTGTAATGTTACTTTCGTTCCTGCCTTTACAACGGTTGATGAAATTATGAGTTATTCTCCTGACGGTATCCTCCTTTGTGATGGACCTGCTGACCCTGACGATGAACCTGTACTTATTGAAAATATCAAAAAACTTACGGAACAAAATATTCCTGTTTTTGCAATCGGGTTAGGTCATCAGATGTTGGCTTTGGCATCCGGATTTAAAATTGTAAAAATGGAAAAAGGACATAGAGGTTCAAATCAACCTGTAATGATTACGGGAACTAAAAAGATTATGGTTACAGACCAGAATCACGGGTATGCAGTAGATGCTAAATCAGTTGATTCATCTGTTGCAGATATTATTATGACAAACATAAATGATAATACTGTTGAAGGAATTAAATATAACAAATTTAAAGGACTTTCAGTTCAGTTTACACCAAAAGGTGATGTGGATAGCAGTACAGGATTTATTATCCGAGATTTCTTTAAAATGATGGATGGTGAAGAAAATGAGTAAATATAATAAAATTCTTGTTCTTGGTGCAGGACCTATAAAAATCGGTCAATCTCTTGAATTTGACTACTCTGCTTTGCAGGTTTGTCGTGCATTAAAAGAAGAAGGTATAACAGTAGTTTTTGCAAATTCAACACCATCAGCCCTTGCAACAGATAAAAATTATGCTGACAAGGTGTATATTGAACCACTTAATATTGAAAGTGTAAAAAGAATTCTTGAAAAAGAAAAGCCACAGGCGCTTCTTGCAACAGCAGGTGGTGACGAAAGTCTTGAATTAAGTCTTGAACTTGCACAAAACGGTTACCTTGAGGAAACAAATACTGTTCTTATCGGTATAAATCAGGATGTTATCAGAAGTGTAAAGAACAGACATTCATTTACAGATTTGCTTAGTGAGATGAATGAGCCAATAGTTCCTGCTCTTGTGGTTAATGGTGTAGAAGAGGCATGTGATTTCGCAGATGAAGTTGGTTATCCTGTTATTGTTCGTCCTGCATATACACCTGACCGTGAAAGTGCTGAGTATTGTTATGACAGAGAAGGTCTTGCTATAAAGGCTGAAAAGAGTCTTGAAGCATCAATAGTAAGTCAGATTCTTATTGAAAAAAGTATTGCAGGTTGGAAAGAAATCGAATACGAAGTTATTCGAGACTGTGAGAATAATTGCGTCAGCGTGTCAAGTGTAGAGAGTATAGACCCTGTTGGTATTCACACGGGTGACAGTATTGTTGTAATTCCTGCACAAACTCTTACTGATCCTGAATTCACACGCCTTCGTCGTGCATCACGAAAAATTGTTTCAAAATTAGGTGTTGAAGGTAGTTGTAATGTACAGTTTGCATTAAGTCCTGATGGTAGTGAATATGTTGTTACCGGTATTGACCCTCGTGTGAGCCGTACATCTGCACTTGTTTCAAAGGCAACAGGATATAGAATTGCTTATGTGTCTGCAAAAATTGCTCTTGGTAAAACTCTTTACGAAATCGAGAATGATATAACAGGTTGCACTACTGCTTGTAATGAACCTGCTATGGATTATTGTGCTGTAAAATTTCCTAAATGGTCATTTGATAGCTTTAACGAGGCAAATCGTACTCTTGGTACAATGATGAAAGCAACAGGTGAGAGCCTTACTATTGGCACAGGCTTTGAACTTGCATTTATGAAGGGCGTTCGTAGTATCAACAAGAATCATCTTCCAAAACTCGAACAGTTTGAAAGCATTACTGATGATGAATTAATCGATTCAATCAAAAAGTCGGATGATAGTCGAATTTTCGCCGTTTACGAAGCTCTCTTAAGAGACTTTTCAATTGAAGAGCTTAACTCTATAACAAGTATAGATAAATGGTTTTTAAACAAACTCAAAAATATTGCTAATACTGAAAAACTTCTTAAATCCGGGGCGGAAAATTCATATGATTATGCAAAGAATATGGGATTTACTGACTATGCAATTGAACAGATTACTGGCGTAAAGCCTGAAAATTCAAATGTTGCAGTATTTAACAGCATTGATACTTGTTCAGCAGAATTTGATGCAAAGAAACCATATTTTTATTCGGTTTACGGAGCTGATAATGAAGCAGAAGCCTTCATAGAACAGAATAAATCCGATAAGAAAAAAGTTCTTGTTATTGGCAGTGGTCCATCTGTTACAGGCAGAAGTGGTGATAATGATTATTGTACCGTACACTGTATTAATTCTCTTAAAAATCAAGGCTTTGAAGTTGTTATGCTTAACAATAATCCTGCATCTGTAACAACCGATTATAATGTTGCTGACAGAGTATATCTTGACCCATTGACAAGTGAAGATGTCTTAAATGTAGTAAATACAGAAAAACCACAGTATGCAGTAGTGCTTTTTGGTGGAGAAGATGCAATAAAATGTTCAGGTGTTCTTGAAAATGCCGGTGTACAGATTCTTGGATCTGATTATGACTTCTATCGTAAAATTACAAATAAAATTGAATTTTTTGATATTCTCGACTATGCAAATGTAAAGCATACAAGCAGCAAAAAACTTTATGTTGGTACTTGTATAGAGGCTCATATTATTTCTGATGGTGAAAACTATTTTGTTCCTGCCCTTTGTGAGCATATTGAAAAGGCTCACATTAATTCAGGTGACTCAATTTCTGTTTCTCCAACTGTAAGTATTAATGATTCAATTCTTGATACTATTGAGGATTATATTAAAAATATAATTGATGAATTGTCATATAAAGGTGCTCTTGATATGCAGTTTGTTGTGTTTGATAACGACCTTTATGTAACAAAAGCATCTGTTACTAATACAACTCTTGTTCCATTCATTACAAAGGCATCGGGGTATGATGTAGTTGATATGGCAGTTTGTTGTATGACAGGTGGAAAACTTGCTGTTACAGGCATAAACAAGGAAAGTAAAAAGTACTATGTCCGTGTACCTGTTTTCAGTTTTGAAAAGCTTAACGGTGTTGATATGCTTCTTGGTGAAAAGACAAAGTCAACAGGTGATGTTATGGGTATTGGTGATACTTTCGATAATGCTCTCCTTAAAGGTATGATTGCTTCAGGTATGAGAATAAAGAGAACCGGTTCAGTACTCGTGTCTGTCCGTGAAAGTGACAAGTCTGATACAGTTAAAATGGCAGAAGAATTTTTAGCGCAGGGATTTAAAATCTATGCTACAAGTGATACTGCAAAGATTCTTAATTCTAACCATATCGCAACAAATACTGCAAGTTGTGAACAGGCAGTACAAATGATTAATTCAAATAAATTCTCATATGTTATCTCAACATTACAGAACAACAGAAATGGTGATGAGGATACAATTATTCGTCGTGCTGCACTTATGAAAAAAGTTCCTGTTTTCACATCTGTTCAGAGTGCATATACATTCTCAAAATCTCTTGCTAATAACAATGTTATGGAAGAGTTGGAGGTAACAGATATATGATTATTATGTCTGTTGACTATGGAGATGTAAGAACGGGGATCGCAATATGCGATAAAATGCAGATTTTAGCATCTCCTGTTTGTGTTATAACGGAAAAAGACAGAAATAATCTTATTAAAAAAATCAATGAAATTGCAATTGAGAGAAAAGTTGAAAGAATTTGCGTGGGCGTTCCGCAAAATATGGACGGTAGTTATGGTTTTCGTAGTGATGCTTGTCGTGAATTCGGTGAACTTTTAGGTGAAAAAACAGGATTAGAGATTGCGTTTCAGAATGAACGATTAACAACAGTTTCTGCTCATAATATCCTTAATGCAGTTGATGTAAGAGGAAAAAAACGAAAAGCAGTTGTTGATGCAGTTTCAGCAGTTTTGATTCTTGAAGATTATATGAATTCAATAAAAAATAGATAGTTGACATAAAATAACAAAATTTAGGCTTGATACCGTGTAAAATGGTATCAAGCTTTTTTATGTGGTGATTCTTTTGATTATATATGTTGATATTCTCATTGTACTCAATACTCTTGTAAATTATTTTATACTTTTAGCAGTCAGAAAAATCACAAGGTCATTTACACATAGATGGCGTTTAGCAATAGGTGCATTATGTGGCGGCCTGTCATCACTATTAATTTTTATTGATAATCTTGGAATCATAATGACTCTATTTAAAATTGCCACAGCAGTGTTAGTGATAGCAATAACATTTGGAATAAAACCATATAAACAATTTTTAAAAAGAATATTTTTTATGTTAGCAATTACATTCATTTTCGGAGGCTTTGCTTTTGCTATGTATATTCTTTTTGATAAGGATATTCTTCTATATTCAAATGGAATAATCTATTTTGATGTTGATATGACATTTTTAGTTGTTTGTTCCGTTATTTCTTATATAATCATAACTTTAATATCAAAATTTACAGACAAAAAAGCACCTAAAAATAAAGAATATGTAGTATCTATTGAAAACAATTCAAATACAGTTTCTTGTGTCGGACTTATGGACACAGGAAACAATCTTCGCGACCCTTTTTCGGATTTTCCTGTGGTTATGGTCGAAAAAAACATTTTTCGAAAGCTTTTTACTGATGAGAAAATAAGATACATTCCAGTATCTACAGTGAATGGTGAGTCTTTAATTAAAGCATTCAGACCACGGCAAATCACAATCGGTAATTATTCAACCGATAAGGTGTTCATAGGTGAGAGTGCCACACCATTAAGTGATTATAAAATAATATTAAATATTAATCTTGAGGGAGAAATTCATAATGATTAAACTTATAACCTATTTTAAAAGATTATTTCTTAAATTATTTAAAGGTGGGATGTACTATATAAATGGTACAATAAATTTACCTGAGCCTTTGAACATTGAAGAAGAACAGTTTTTAAGTGAAAAGCTTGTTTCAGGTGATGAAAAAGCAAGAGAAAAACTGATTGTACATAACCTTCGTCTTGTTGTATATATAGCAAAAAAATTTGAGAATTCAGGGGTTAGCATTGATGACCTTATCTCGATTGGCACTATAGGACTTATAAAGGCTGTTAATACTTTTTCACCTGAGAAAAACATTAAACTTGCGACATATGCATCTCGTTGTATTGAAAATGAAATTTTAATGCATCTTCGAAAAATTGCATCGCAAAAAATGGTCGTTTCTCTTGATGAGCCACTTAATACAGATTGGGATGGAAATGAATTAATGCTTGCTGATGTATTAGGAAGTGATGGTGATGAAATAAGTCGCGAAATTGAAGAAAATGACGAAAAACGAATACTGCTTCAGGTAATTGATGCTCTGCCTGTACGAGAAAAAGAAATTATTGAAATGCGATTTGGATTAGGTGATAAGGAGGAATTAACTCAAAAGGAAGTGGCAGACATTATGGGAATTTCACAAAGTTATATTTCTCGTCTTGAAAAGAGAATAATTAAAAAGATAGGTAACAGATTAAAATCTAAAATAAAGTAAAAAAATATGAAAAAAGTATGTGAAAATACGAATAGTTGTGCTATAATATAAAAGAAAATGACGAGGTGTGTAGTTTTACACCTCTAAAAGGAAAAGAAGGGTGTTAATATGACTTACGATGTTGCAATTGTAGGCGCCGGAGTTGTAGGCGGACTTATCGCACGAGAACTTAGCCGTTTCGACATTAAAGTGGCTTTGTTTGAAAAGTGCAATGATGTTGCTATGGGTACAACAAAGGCAAACAGTGCTATTGTGCATGGTGGATTTGATGCACAGAACGGCACACTTAAAGCAAAACTCAATGTTCAGGGTACACTTATGATGCCTAAGGTTTGCGAAAAGCTTCATGTCCCATTTAAAAAGAATGGTTCTGTGGTTGTTGCATTTTCTGAAAAAGAAATGGAACATGTAAAAGAGCTTTATGAACGTGGTATCAAAAATGGTGTTCCTGAACTTTCAGTAATTGACCGTGATGAACTTCGCAGAATCGAACCGAATATCAGTGACGAGGCAGTTGGTGCATTACTTTCAGAAAGTGCCGGGATTGTTTGTCCTTATGAACTCACAATTGCTGCAGTTGAAAATGCTGTTTCAAATGGTGTTGACTTTATCAGAAATTGTGAAGTTAAAGCAATCAATGATAACGCTGATTGTTATGTGCTCAATACTACTGCAGGTGAAATCAATGCAAAGTATATTATCAATGCAGCAGGTAACTTCTCCGATGAATTGGCAAAAATGGTTGGTGATGATTCAATTGACCTTATTCCAAGAAAAGGCGAGTATTATGTTCTTGATAAGTCAGTTGGTAATCTTGCTGTTCATACAATTTTCCAGTGTCCTAACGAAATGGGTAAAGGAATTCTTGTAACACCTACTGTTGACGGAAACTTGCTTATCGGACCAACTGCTCTTAATATTGAAGATAAAGAGGATATTACAACAACTCCTGAAGGACTCAAGGATATTGTTGAAAAGGCACTTAAATCAGTTCCAATTGTTTCAACAAGAAATGCAATTACATCTTTCGCAGGTGTTCGTGCTCATCCTGTTAACGATGATTTCATTATCGGTTGGTGTGATAAGAGTGCAAACTTCTTAAATGTTGCAGGTATTGAGTCTCCGGGACTTTCATCTGCTCCGGCTATTGCACTTTATGTTCGTGAAATCTTAAATGAAAAACTCGAGCTTAATGAAAAAGAAACATACACAGATACAAGAGAAGAGCCTGTTCGTTTTCGTCATTTAAATGATGATGAGAGAGCAGAACTTATCAAGAAAAACCCTGCTTATGGTAGAATTGTATGCCGTTGTGAAACTATTACTGAAGGTGAAATTATTGATGCAATCAAAGCTCCTGCAGGAGCTCGTGATGTTGATGGTGTCAAGCGCAGAACTCGAGCAGGTATGGGACGTTGTCAGGGTGGCTTCTGTGGAAGTAAGGTTGTTGAAATTCTTGCTCGTGAATTAGGCGTTCCAATGAGCGACATCACTAAATTTGGTGGCGACTCAAAAATTATTTATGAAAGAACAAAGTGAGGTGAATCGGTATGTTAAATTATGACCTTGTTGTAGTCGGTGGTGGTCCTGCTGGTATGGCAGCAGCCCTTAAAGCAAAAGAAAATGGTATTGATAATATTATCGTTTTAGAAAGAGCAGAAACTCTTGGTGGTATCCTTGAGCAGTGCATACATACTGGTTTTGGACTTCATTATTTTGGGGAAGAACTTTCAGGACCTGAATATGCAGGTAGATTTATGAAATTGCTTGAAGGTACTGATATTGATGTCAAAGTTGATACAATGGTACTTGATGTAGCTGACGATAATGTTGTAACAGCAGTCAATAAAAAGGATGGTCTTCTCAAAATTCATGCAAAGGCAGTTGTTCTTGCGATGGGTTGTCGTGAAAGACCTCGTGGTGCATTAAGCATTGCAGGTAGCCGTTGTTCAGGTATTATGACAGCAGGTACTGCACAGAAATATGTTAATATTGATGGATATATGCCTGGTCACGAAGTTGTAATTCTTGGTTCAGGTGACATCGGTCTTATTATGGCTCGTCGTATGACTCTTGAAGGTGCAAAGGTAAAAATGGTTTGCGAACTTATGCCATATTCAGGTGGTCTTACAAGAAATATCGTTCAGTGTCTTGATGACTTCGGTATTCCTCTTAAACTTTCAACTACAGTTATTGCAACTCATGGTAAGGATAGACTTGAAGGTGTTACTATCGCGAAGGTTGATGATAGACTTCAGCCTATTCCGGGAACAGAAGAATATGTTTCTTGCGATACATTGATGCTTTCAGTTGGTCTTATTCCTGAAAATGAGCTTTCAAAGAGTGCAGGACTTCAGCTTGACAATATTACAAATGGTCCACGAGTTGACGAATATCGTGAAACAGAACACGCAGGTGTTTTTGCTTGTGGTAATGTTCTTCAGGTTCACGACCTTGTTGACTATGTTACAGAAGAAAGTCAGATTGCAGGTCTTGGTGCTGCAAAGTACATTAAGGGTGAAAAGGCAACAGGCGAATGTGTTTATACAAAGGGTATCAACGGTGTCCGTTACATAGTTCCACAGAGAATTAACCACAACACTGATGCTGATGTTAAGTTATACTTCCGTGTTGGTGCTGTGTTCAATAATGCAAAAATTATTGTTGAATGTGATGGCAAGGAAATCCTTTCAAAGAAAAAGGTTAAGCTTTGCCCTGGTGAAATGGAATACGTTACTCTCAAACAGGCAGTAATCAACGAACTTCCTGTTAATGCAGAGATTACAGTAAGAGTGGAGGCATAAGAAAATGGAAAAAAGAGAACTTGTATGTGTTGCTTGTCCTTTAGGATGCCCTATAACTGTAACATTCGATGCTGACGGTAATGTAGAAACAGTTACAGGTAATACTTGTAAGCGTGGCGATGCTTATGCTCGTACAGAGGTTACAAACCCAACAAGAATGCTCACAACTACTGTTAAGGTAGAAGGTGGCAAAAGTTATGTTGTGCCTGTAAAGAGCGCAAACCCAATTCCAAAGGGTATGATGTTTGAATGTATGGAAGTTATAAACAAAGCATCTGTTAAAGCTCCTGTTAATATCGGTGATGTTGTTATCGAGAATATTCTTGGTACAGGTGTGGATATTATTGCGACAAATTATGCAGAATAAAAGAAGTTTTGAGTTGGCGGCGGAAATAATTCCGTCGCCACGACAATTAGAATGGCAAAAACTCGAAATGTACGCTTTCTGTCATTTTGGTACAAATACTTTTACAGGTAAGGAATGGGGAGATGGCACTGCTTCTCCTGAAGTTTTCAATCCTAAAAAGCTTGATGCCCGTCAGTGGGCAAGGGAGATAAAAAATGCGGGTATGAAGGCAATTATTCTCACCTGTAAGCATCACGACGGTTTCTGTCTTTGGCAAAGTGAATATACAGACTACTGTATGAAAAACAGCCCGTTTAAAGATGGCAAAGGTGATGTTGTTAAGGAAGTCAGTGACGCTTGTAATGAATATGGACTTAAATTCGGAGTTTATCTCTCCCCTTGGGACAGACACGAGGCTACTTACGGCACAGGAAAAGAGTATAATGATTACTTTGTAAATCAGCTTACAGAACTTGCTACAAAATATGGTGACATTTTCTGCTTCTGGTTTGACGGTGCTTGTGGTGAAGGGAAAAACGGAAAAAAACAGGTCTATGACTGGAACAGATATTTTTCAGTTATCCGTGAATTACAACCCTATGCTGTTATTAATATCTGTGGTCCTGATGTCCGTTGGTGTGGTAATGAGGCAGGTAAGTCAAGAGAGTCTGAATGGAGTGTTGTTCCTGCATTTGTAGGTAATCAGGATTATACTGCAGAGCATTCTCAACAAGAAGACAACCCAGAATTTTCTAAGAAAATTGATGCTAAAACACAGGATTTAGGTAGTCGTGAATTTATTGACGGAATAAAAAATTTCATCTGGTATCCTGCCGAGGTTGATGTTTCAATCAGACCAGGTTGGTTTTATCATAAAAAAGAAGATTTTATGGTGAAATCCCTTGATAAGCTTATGCAGATTTATTGGGGCAGTGTTGGTGGAAATGCATCATTACTTCTCAATATTCCACCTAATAAAAATGGTTTGTTAGCGAATGCCGATGTTAAAAGACTCCGTCAGTTTGGTGACCGACTACGAAGTGAATTTCCTGAAAACCTTGCAGTTAATTGCAAAGTTTCGGCATCATCAAGCCTTGATGATGACCACAAAGCAGAAAATATTTTAACTGAAAATAGTTATTGGCAAGTTGGGGCAGGGGACGAAAAACCTGAAATCACTATTGATTTTTATTCACCAGTAACAGCTGATAAAATTGTTTTAAGAGAAAATATTGCAACAGGACAACAGATTGAGTCGTTTGAAGTTTATGGTGATAATGGCAAGGGTTTTGAAAGGATATGCTCATCAACTATAATTGGTGCAAAGCGAATCTGCCGTTTTAAAAAGCAAAAATTAAACCGAATAAGGATTGTTATTACATCATATCGTGTAAAAGCAACTCTCAATTCAGTTGAAATCTATTGCAAAAAATAATAATACAAATAACAAACCCCAACTCAAAAGAATTGGGGTTAATTTTATATGCTGTGATTGAATTTTATTCAGCCTTTGCTTCTTCACCGTCGAGTTTTTCAACTCTTTCACGACGTCTTTCTTCAAGTTCTTTAAGCATCTGTTCCTTAACCTTACCGTCAACATTAAAGAACAAAAGAGTTACACCGTAAAGGAAACGAGCGATTGCAGGAAGTAAGCAGAACACAGCCCAGAAACCAAGAAGTGTCTTGTAATTTGATTCAGGAACAATGTTACCAAACTCATCTTTACGAGCAACGTAACCAACTGCTGAAATAACAACACCTGAAAGAAGCTGTGTAATTGAGTTAGCAGCCTTACCGAAGTAGTTCTGAACAGTCTGAACAAGAGCT
>JAZSDZ010000154.1:0-19536 GCA_045531435.1 Candidatus Fimenecus sp. | reverse complement strand
TAACTTCAACATCTTCTGTAATAAAACTTTCAGAAATGACTCCTTCAATCTTGTTTGTGTAGAGCAAAGCACAATTTTCTACTATTCTGTCTTTGAGAATAATTTTACCATTTACAATAGCTTTCATAAAATACACATCCTCCACCATTATAATAAAATTTTATCAAAAAGAAACATCAGTTTCAATAGTTTTTTAACATATTATAAAAAAAACAAAGCATTAATTTTAATTCATTAATATAAGCACTAAAAGTGAAATCTGTATGGGTAAATTAAAAGTATCAATCACTTTTATATATTTTCAACATAAAAATACCTATAAATTTTACTCTTTGAAATCCGTTTACCATATTGCTTTTAATCGATATTTAATATATAATATTTCTTGATATGTTTTAGATGTAAAAAAGAAAAACGGAGGTTGTAAAATGAACTTGACAAGTAAAAATGTAAAAAAAATTCTGGGAATTATTACTTTCGGAATTGTTCTTTTTACACTTTCACAAAACTTATCATCAGTAGGCGTTTTCTTCAAGAATCTTCTTACAATATGTGCACCGCTGATTATAGGTCTTTGTCTTGCTTTCATTCTTAACATTCTTATGAATGTGCTTGAAAACAAGGTTTTCAAGAAGATGAAAACAAGCAAAAAGACGGCAGCCAAGAAAATGCTCCGTCCATTAAGTCTTGTTTCTACTGTTCTTTTAACTCTTGGCTTTATTATACTTTTACTTTTTATAATCATTCCACAGCTCCACGACTCCATTATACTTATAGTGGAACGAGTTCCCGGTTATTATGAAAGTTTTGTTGCCTGGGTTGACAATATGATTGTCCGTTTTGGTCTTGATATAAGTACGGAGATACTTCATAACCCAAAAATTAATATGGACACAATCGTAACAATGGCTGAAAAGTTATTTACTTTTGATGCTACAAGTGATATTTTAAGCACAACGATGGGTGTCACCTCTTCAGTTATTTCAGGTATTGCAAATTTTGCAATCGGCTTTATCGTTGCGATTTATGTTCTTGCCGAAAAAGAAAAAATTGGAAAATTCACAAATAAAGTTTTAAAAAAATCCTTACCACAAAATGCATATGAACAGGTTATCAGAGTTTCAACTGTTACATCATCATCTTTTTCAAACTTCATTACAGGACAGTTTACGGATGCTATCATATTGGCAGCTTTATGCTTTATCGGTATGAGTATTTTCCGTTTTCCAAATGCAGCGGTCGTTTCTGTAATTATTGGTGTGACTGCTCTTATTCCTGTTATAGGACCACTTATTGGTGAATTTATCGGTTGCTTTATTATATTTATGGAAAGTCCTTTGAAAGCACTTTTCTTCCTGATATTTGTGCTTATTCTTCAGGCAATTGACAACAACTTTATTTACCCGAAAATTGTGGGTAAATCAGTTGGTCTTCCGGGCATTATTGTTCTTGTAGCAGTTATTGTCGGTGGTAACTTTGGTGGTATTCTCGGAATTCTTTTAGGAGTTCCTGTTGCATCGGCAGTTTATGCCCTTATAATTTCCTGGCTCAACAATAAGCCTGAAGTTGCGACAATCGAAAATGAAAATGACGAAAATTAATGGAATGTATAGATTTTGTAGGTGTAGATTATGCGTAAATTAGGATTTGACAATGATAAATATCTTCGTATGCAATCAGAGCATATTAAGGAGCGTATCAGTAAATTTGGTGGTAAGCTCTATCTTGAATTTGGTGGTAAGATTTTCGACGATTACCACGCTGCAAGAGTTCTTCCGGGATTCAAGCCTGACAGTAAAATGAAGATGCTTCTTCAACTTAAAGATGATGCTGAAATTATTATTGCAATTTGTGCAAAGGACATTGAAAAGAATAAAATCCGTAGTGACCTTGGTATCACTTACGATCTCGATGTGCTTCGTCTTATCGACATTTATCACGGTTTTGGTCTTTATGTTGGTGGTGTTGTTCTTACTCAATATTCTAACCAGCCATCAGTTCTTGCTTTTGAACAGAAGCTTCAGAGTCTTGGCATAAATGTTTATCGACACTATCCTATTGAAAACTACCCTCTTGATGTTCAGCTCATTGTCAGCGAAAACGGATACGGCAAAAATGATTACATAGAGACATCTCATCCACTTGTTGTTATTACTGCACCCGGTCCGGGAAGTGGTAAGATGGCAGTTTGTCTTTCTCAGCTTTATCACGAACATATGCGTGGAATCAAAGCCGGATATGCTAAGTTTGAAACATTCCCTATCTGGAATTTACCACTCAAGCATCCTGTAAACCTTGCTTATGAGGCTGCTACTGCTGACCTTAATGATGTTAATATGATTGACCCATTCCACCTTGAAGCTTATGGTGTTACGACAGTAAACTATAACCGTGATGTAGAGAATTTTCCTGTACTTAACACAATTTTTGAAGAAATTTACGGTGAATCACCATACAAATCACCTACTGATATGGGTGTTAATATGGCAGGTAACTGTATAATTGACGATGATGTTGTTCTTATGGCATCAAAAAAGGAAATTCTTCGCCGTCATTGTAACTATCTTGTTCAGCAGAAGAACAACAAGAATGTTTCAAGTGAGCTTTACAAAATCGAACTTATTATGAAACTTCTTAACATCAGCACAGCGGACAGACCTGTTGTTACAACTGCGCTGAATATTTCTGAAAACACAAATGCTCCTGTTACTGCTATCGAGCTTCATGACGGCAGAATTATCACAGGTAAGGCGTCTGAC
Source organism: Candidatus Fimenecus sp. (assembly GCA_045531435.1). Taxonomy (GTDB): domain Bacteria; phylum Bacillota; class Clostridia; order Oscillospirales; family Acutalibacteraceae; genus Fimenecus. The sequence continues at coordinate 16,777 of JAZSDZ010000154.1, read as the reverse complement.
CTTTTAAGTTCAACATCTGCTATGCTTCTTAATGCATTGAAGGCACTTGCAGATATCGGAGATGAAATTCTTCTTATCTCACCTACTGTATTTGAGCCTATTAAAGAATTAAAGGTAAAGATGCACGAGATGGACACAAGCCTTCATCCTGATGAAATTCTTATTGCACTTTCAATTTGTGCAACTATGAATCCACTTGCTAAACAGGCACTTGATGCAATCAAGGGACTTAAAGGCTGTGATGTTCACGCGACAGTTGTGTTGTCAGATACTGACAAGGAAACTCTCCGTAAACTTGGCACAAATGCAACATACGAGCCATACAAGAAAAATGACAATTTGTATTATAATTAAACACTTTAAGGGACATCAAATTGGTGCCCCTTTTGTCATTCTAAAGAGCATAATGACAAAGAATCTCTGCTGGTTTTTTTGTTCTCTATAAAGGAGATTCTTCGCTGCGTGTAGAATGACTAATTTTTATAATTATGCACTTTATTTTGTTATTTAATTAACAATTTTCCTTGACATAAATTATAGATTTTTATATACTTGTAATGTAAAATTTTATGTTCAAAAAATGAGAAGGGTGTGTTTGTATGAATCAACAATACGAATCATTATTTACTCCTTGGAAAATTGGTAACGTTGAAATCAAAAACCGTATCGTTATGTGCCCTATGGGTGGTACATCATTATTCGGTTGGTTTGAACTTGGCGGTTGCCATTTTGACAAGGAAGCAGCAAAGCTTTTCTTGGAAAGAGCTAACAACAATGTTGGCCTTATCATTCCCGGTATTGCTCCTCTCCGTGATACATTCTGGGGCAAATGGCTTTGGCAGAATCCAAAAATGTTTGAGGAACTTAAAGAGTTTATGGACGAAATCCATAAGACAGGTGCAAAGTTGTTTGTTCAGCTTACTGCCGGTATGGGTAGAAGCTGGGCTATTACTGAACTTGTAGCACCACTCCATAGAAACAAGTTTACTCGTGCTCTTGTTAAACCAATTCTTGATACTTCTCACGAATTAGCATCTCCAAGCCCACAGCCTTCTCGATGGGCTCATGATATCATCTGTCCTGAAATGACAAAAGAACAGATTCACGAAATTATCGAAGCATTTGCAAAAACTGCTAAACTCTGTCGAGATGCAGGTGTTGATGGTGTTGAAGTTCATGCTGTTCATGAAGGTTATCTTCTTGACCAGTTTGCTATTGAATTCTTTAATAAGCGTACTGACGAATACGGCGGAAGTTTTGAAAACAGATATCGTTTTGCAGTGGAAGTTGTTAAGGCTATTAAGGAATCTTGTGGCAATGACTACCCTGTTTCTCTTCGTTACTCTGTTGAGTCAAAGATGAAGGGTTTCTGCGAAGGTGCTATGCCTGGTGAAGACTACAAAGAAGTTGGTCGTAATATGGAAGAGTCTGAAAAGGCTGCAAAATATCTTCAGGATGCAGGTTACGATATGCTTAATGCTGACAATGGTACATACGACTCTTGGTACTGGGCACATCCACCAATGTATATGCCACAAAACTGTAACCTTGAAGACGTTGCTCACATTAAAAAGTTTGTTGACATTCCTGTTGTTTGTGCAGGTAGAATGGAACCTGATGTTGGTGCTAAGGCAGTAGCAGAAGGCAAAATCGATGGTGTCGGTGTTGCTCGTCAGTTCCTTACAGACCCTGAATGGATTACAAAGATTATTGAAGACCGAGTAGAAGAAATCAAGCCTTGTATCTGCTGTCACGCAGGTTGCTTCAACTTCTCATCTTCAAAGGGTCACGCTAATACTCAGGATCTTTTAGATACAATGGGACTTTCTCGTTGTGCTCTTAATCCAAAAACAATGCAGTCAAAGAAATACAATATCAAACCTGCTAAGAAGGCAAAGAAAATTGCTGTTATCGGTGGCGGTATTGGTGGTATGGAAGCTGCTATGGTATGCGCACAGCGTGGTCATAAGGTTGACCTTTACGAAAAGAGTGGCGTACTCGGTGGCGTATTTATCGCTGCAGCTGCTCCATCATACAAAGAAAAGGACCGTGACCTTATTGCTTGGTACAACCGCGAAATCAAGCGTTATGATGCAATTAAGTTTCATATGAACACAGAACTTAAGGACATTGCTTCTCTCGGTGCTGATGAAGTAATTGTTGCAACAGGCTCAGTTGCTAACAAGATTCCTGTTAAGGGTGCTGAAAAGGCTATTGAAGCTGTTGACTTCCTTTTAGGCAACAAGACAGTTGGTGAAAACGTTGTAGTTGTTGGTGGTGGTCTTACAGGTTGTGAAATTGCATATGAGCTTTACCTTCAGGGCAAGAAGCCTGTTATTGTTGAAATGCAGGATGACCTTATTACAACTCCTGGTGTTGCTCTTGCTAACACAAGTTATCTTCGTGACTTCTTTAAGACAAACAAAGTTCCTGTATATCTTGAAAGCCGTACTACAGAAATTACAGATACAAGCGTTACTATTCAGACAAAGGACGGCAAGACAGTTACAGTTCCTGCTGATAGTGTTGTTCTTTCAGTTGGTTATAAACCTGCTCCATTGGCAGAAAAATCAAAGCATATTCACCTTATCGGTGACTGTCAGAAAGTTGGTAACCTTCGTACAGTTATCTGGGGCGCTTGGGACGTTGCAATGAAGTTATAATTACATAAAGGCATAAAATCAGGGATGTAAAAAAGTGCATACCGTATAAAACTATATATGATAAGGGGTTCTTCAGGTGAATTAATCTGTAAGAACCCCTTAGAAATATCTGAAAATTTTATGTTTTATACTACAAACAAGCCTCGCCACTTGCCGTACCTTTGTTTGTCCGTTCTGCATCAATTTTTCCTATCCCTTGAAAAAAAGGTTGTAAAAAAACGTTCGTTCTTTTACAACCTCTTTTTCTTTACATATTTTGTCGTAATTACTCAGTTATCTGTTTTGTAAGGAATTCGTAAACAGTTTCACCAAGAGGGAATGTAGTTCCCATTTCGATAAGGGCATATTTTACTTGTGTAAGGATATTACCGAAATCAAAGAAAATTGCTTTTTTTGTTTCAGGTGCACCGTCATACTGAAGTGTAAAAGCTTGTGTATAAAGCACTCCGCCTTCACCGAATGCTTCTGCTCTTACATAAGAACCAATTTTGTCTGAATAATTATCAAGGTCAATACTGTTACCTACTGCAATCACTTCACCATCTGAAATCCAATGGACTGTAAGTGCATTTTCAACATCAAGTGAAATTACATCTTCCTTTTCATTGACCAAAATATTTGTTACCTTTGGTGCAGGGATTGAGCCGTCACGATTTTCCTGTCCAAAGCTTGTTCCCCAATCAATGCCTGTTTCAAGTGAAAACTGCGCTAATTCTTCAGCATTCTTTATATATCGACTGACTGCAAAAAATGCACCGTTCTCAAGACAAGTACGAACATTTTCTGCGTTGTTTTCAGGCATACACAAATCAGTCCACGCACATCCCACCTTATCAAGCTGATGGGCATCAGTTGTTGCAATCGCAAAAACATTTCTGCCTGTCGGAACAACTTTCTGAAGCAAGATATCCCAAAGCTTTCTGTCATATTTTGTTCTGCCGTCTTTTTTGGAATTGATGTCTATACCGATACAAGAATCGTAATTTGTGAGAATATTTGTGAATTTATTTATTACATATTCATACCAGATGTCGTCTTCATTATAAGCATCTGCTTTACATTCTTCCTCTTTAGCGCCTGTGTATTCACCGGGATGATTGATTACAGTAAGTCCACCTGCTGCTTCAACATTTTTTACGACCTCTTCATAGTTACTTGTACCACCGAGCATTCCATCACCATAATCAGCAAACCAGCTGTTTACATGAGCATTATTAAATGATGTAGGATTCTGCTCGTTACCAAGAGGAACTTCAATCATTCCTCTACCGTCACGGTCAACACCTGTTGTAATCTCATTATATCTTTCCTCTGTCAATGGAGTTACAACCTGTTTTCTGCTTTCCTTTACAACTGATACAATTTTATAAAAATTTCTTGTATTGACGTGAGTCCAGCCTCTATTGACGATTCCGTGGTCAGTAAGAGCTAACACATCATACCCTTGTGTATAATGCTCCTCAATCATTACATCCATATCCACATCACCGTCAGATGCAGTTGTGTGACAATGCAAATCAGCCTTATACTGGTCCCATGTATCAAAATCAACTGTTTCATACGGGTTACCTATTGTATAATCAATATCTTCAGAGGCAAATGAAATTATACAACAACTGATTATCATAATTATTGCGAGAATTAGAGAAACAAATTTTTTCATAATATAACCTCGTTCACTATAAACAAATACGGGCGATTTATGAATCGCCCCTAAATAATTTATTGTTTATTTTTAGCCCTTAAATACATCATCAAACAATGGAAGTTTAGATGCTTTCATTACTGCGCTGAAAAGTCTGCCACCTGTCACAGGAGTGATTCTGCCGAAAATCTTCATAAACTGTGCATCAAAACCAAACACCATAAGTTCCTTTTTGTTTTCGATACCATTTACAATCATATTAACCATTCTGTCACAATCTGTGCTGATAGCGTTAATCATCTTTTCGCCTTTACCTGTATTTTCCTGATTACGGAAGATATCTGTCTTTGTAAAGCCAGGGCAGATAACTGTAACATAGCACTTGCCTCTTAATTCTTCTCTTAAAGATTCTGTAAATGACTTTAAAGCACCTTTACTTGCTGAATATGTAGATGTACCTGCAAGTGACATCAATGCAGCAGAAGACGCAACATTGATAACAGCAGGAGTGCTTGATTCAAGAATCATTGGTAATAATGCATTGATTGAATAAACCGCTGAATAGAAGTTAATATTCATAACACTTTCAATTTCTTCGATTGAATAATTCTGTGTCTTATTGAATTTTGGAAGGATACCTGCATTATTGATAAGCACATCAGGTTTAACGCCATTTTCCTTAAGGTATTCTGCAAATTCAAACCAATTTTCCTTAACTGAAACGTCAAAAAGCTTATATGTGAAATTCTTTGCATATTCACCTAATTCTTCAACAAATTTTTCTGTCTTTTCTTTGCTTCTTGCAATACCGATAACTTTACAATTATGCTTTTTAATAAGTTTTTCTGTAATACCCTTACCGATACCTGCTGAAGCACCTGTAATAACTACTGTTTTGTTGTCAATCCAACACTGTCCCATAATTTTATCTCCTTATTTATAATTTTTAATATAATGCTTATAAAATGCTACACAGTTTGCAACTGAGTCAACATCTATATTTTCATTTTCACTATGAACTGACGCTAACTGTTGTGCAGAAAGTCTGATTGGTGCAAAACGAAGTACACAAGGGCAAACATCAGTAAGTGTTCTTGCATCTGTACCTGCAGGAAGAATGAATGGTGATGCAGGATACTGCGGAAAAATCTCACCGATACAATCCATTGTATATTTAAACTGCGATTTTGACATATCGGCAGGACCATGATACTCACTATCTTCTGTCATTTCCACTATTATATCATACTTTTCTGCAATTTGTTTAAATTTTTTCAAATCTTCTGAAAAATCTTTTTCATCAACAGGACGGACAAATGCCTTCGCTGTACATTGTTTTGAAATCGTACTACCTTCAATACTGTTAAAAGTACAGGTTGTACCTATAAGTCCACCTGCCTGTTCATTGATTTTAGGCATTACTTTTTTAATAATTCCACCGAAAAGCCAAAGATTTGCAAAAAGCATATTCATTGGAAAACTACAATAAGGCCCTAAATGCCTGAACATCGCTTCGACCTGCGGATTGATTCGACGGATAAATATATCATTTGTTGTAATTTCATTTATAAATGCAGACATTCTTTCGACAGGAGTCAATTTTTCCTTTTCTGTAAGACTTGCAGGATTGCTGTTAGCGTTTGCAGTACAAATAAGGCTGATTCTACCCTTTTCGTGAACAGCTACCATTCCGCATTTATCGCATTTCATTCCACCAAGCGGTGGTTCGATAAGTGCACCACCTTCGTCAAGGATAACTTCAAATGTAATATTGTTTTCCCGAAAATATTTGAGTGCAGTAGGAATTCCGTCGCCACCGATTTCCTCGTTATGTGATGAACCAATCCAGATATTGCACGGTGGCACAAAGCCTTCATTAAGAAGCTCTTCAAGTGCAGAAAATTCGGCAAAAAGAGGTGTTTTTGTGTCAACTGTTCCTCTGCCCCAGATTTTGCCATCTGCAATTTCACCTGAAAAGCCATCGTGCTCCCATTCACCAGTTGCATCAACAACATCATGGTGTGACATAAGCATAATATTTCTATTCTCATCTTTACCTTTGATTCTATAAATCCAGCAGTCGTCAGAAAATATCATCTTTTCAGCAACACTATGTATAGTCGGGAATAATTCAGCCATAACATTACTAAGCTTTACAAATTCAGTATCGTCATAGCTGTCCTTTACTGAAATAGTTTTACACTGAATCATTTTTTGCAAACGAGATACATAGTATTTGATTTCATCATCCTTATAAAAAGGCTTGAATTCAGAAAGTTTTCTTGCTTTTTTCTTTGCCATTACTGTATTGAATACAAACACGGCAATTAAACATAGGATTAATGTAAGTACAATGAACAAAACAGTCATTTTTATTCACCCATTATTGAAAAATACATATTTTTAATATCATCATATGAAAGAGGAATCATATTTCGTTCCATAAGTGGAGTCATACTCATTTTTGTAAGTATTTCAATTTCCTCTATTGATTTTACACCAATTTCCTTTAAAGTACAAGCCATTCCCATTTTCTTTTTAAGGTCAGTAATGGCATCTGCCATCTCAAAGGCGTCAGAGAAACCACAATTCTGTGCAAACTTATTAAGTCTGCCATTTTCAGCCTCTGCATTGTATCTTGTAAAGAAATCAAGTGTCATGGCACAAGCTTCACCGTGAGGCACACCATAAAGATTTGTTAATGGGAAGGAACAAGCATGGCTACCTGCTGTTCTTGGGTTTGAGAAAGCAACACCGGCAACGATTGATGCCTCTGCCATTTTCTCTCTTGCTTCGAGGTTATCAGGCTCACAATATGCTTTATAAAGCCACTCAAATACAAGCTTTGTAGCGTGTACTGAACAACTTTCGCAGATTGGCTGATGAAGCACACTCCATACACTTTCAAGAGCGTGACTAAGAACATCAAGTCCTGTTGATGCAGTAACCTTTGGTGGAACGCTTAATGTAAGTCTTGGGTCAACGATTGCTGCTTTTGGATACATAAGCGGATCATTCATTGTTGATTTCACATTTTTACTCAAATCAGTAAGAACTGAAATATTCGTGATTTCACTGCCTGTACCACTTGTTGTGGCAACAGCAATCATAGGAATAACCTCGTCTTTATTAATTGGTTTTCCGCCAGTATGATAACTTTCAATAATATCGTCACCCTTTGCGATTGCACAGGCTGCCTTACAGCAATCCATCGGTGAACCACCACCAAGGGCAACTGCAAAGTCGGCATTATTCTCACGAAGAACCTTTACACAAGCATTTACATTGTCTGTTGTAGGATTAGGTCTTATATCAAAGAAAACATCTACAATAACTCCATTGCAGTTTTTGATGATTTCATCCGCAACACCATTCTTTTTAAGTGTGTTTGAACAGACAAGGACACCTTTTCTGTAACCATATTCATTCATGATTTTTGGCAATTCCCAAATTTTATCAGTACCAAAATAAATTTTTACGGGCAACGAAAATTCCCAACTCATATACTACACTTCCCTTGAATTATATTTCTTTTTTCCATTTCACTATTAATTGTGTTTAAAACTTTTTTCTTGTCACCACTCCATAATGGCTCAACAAGATATTTTTTTGGTGCATCACCGGTTATTCGGTGAATGACAATATTTTTTGGTATTCTTTCAATACAAGCAAAAAGAATATCCATATATTCATCTATAGACAAGGGCCTAACAAGTCCTTTTTTATAATCTTCATATAAATCGGTATCTTTTAAAATATGCAACAACTGTAATTTAATTCCGTTTGTTCCACATTTCACGGAAAAATCAACTGTATTCAACATATCTTCCTTCGTTTCGTTTGGCAAACCGATAATTATATGAGTAATTACATTTATATTTCGTCTTTTCAATTCCTTTACTGCATTTTCATAAACATCATTTTTATAGCATCTACGAATGTACTCTGCTGTCTTTTCATTTGATGTCTGTAAGCCCAACTCCACCCACACAGGTTTTATTCTGTTGAGTTTATCAAGCATATTGAGTATGCTGTCAGGTAAGCAATCAGGACGAGTACCTATTGAAATTGCAACAATATCATCACGGTTTATTGCAGTTGTAAACACATTTTCAAGATATTTTGCATCACCATAAGTATTTGTAAAGCTTTGAAAATATGCAATAAATTTATTTGTTCTGATTTTATCTTTTACTTTGATTTTTGCATTTTCAATCTGCTCATTTATATTTTTTTCGGTACTTGTAAAATGTGATGAGCCATTGTGACAGAAAATGCAACCATCAGTACCGAGTGTGCCATCTCGATTAGGGCATATACAACCAATATCAAGTGCAAGTTTATATACTTTTTCACCGAATTGATTGTTCAGGTATTCATTTAACGAATAATATCTACCCATTTTTATCACCTTAAATATATTACATTATATTGTATTTTTTTGCAATAATATATAGTAAATAACATATATGCAAAAGTCGGATTTTGTCTTTTTTGTTGACACAATTGGTAAAATCATTTAAAATGTTTGTGTATATTTAAAAAAATGACAGGATGTGGTGTTTTTTGAAAGCAAGAACCCATATGAATAAATTTTGTATGAATACAGTCAGAGTACTTTTTTTCTGGATCGTTTTACTCATTGTTCATGCAAAGGTAAAAAGATATAAACCAAAGAGCAAAAATTTTATTGTAATTGGTAATCATTCTGACGGACTTGACCCGATTTATATTATGTGTTCACTAAAAAAATACATCCGATTTGTTGCCGGTGACCATACAATTCTCAATCCTTGGGCAAAATTCTTTTTCAAGGATATGGCTGGTTGGATAATTAAGGACAGAGATAATCCTGCATCCGTTCTTTTTAATGATATGAAAGCCACTGCTGATGAAGGTGTACCAACAGGTATTTTTGTTGAAGGTACAATTACACCAAATGGTGAGACCGGATTTTTTTCACCACGAACAGGTGATTTTGTTAAGAATTTAGGAGTTTCTCTCATCACATATCGTATCAAAGGTGGATTTTTCCATACTCCAAGATGGGGCACAGGTCTTCGTCGTGGTCCTATTCGTGGCAAGGTTGTGGGCGAATATTCTGCAGAAGAATTACGTCGCATGACAGGTGAAGAAGTAAACGAAATCATCAAGAGAGATATTTATGTAAATGCTTTTGAGGAGCAACGCAAAAAGCCTCGAATATATAAGGGTAAAAACCTTGCAGAACATATTGAGAGAGTTTTGTTTGTCTGTCCTCACTGTGAAAAAGTCGGCACAATGCACTCAAAGGGAAATTATCTCACTTGTGATTGCGGATATCAGGTTGAATTCGGCAGAGATGGGTTTTTCCATCCATCACAAAAGGATTTGGTATTTGATAATGTTCTCGACTGGGATAAATGGCAAAAGTCTATCTGGAAGCAAAAAGTTCTTGATATGCCTGAAAATGAGCTTGTTTTTGAAGAAAAAGACCAGATTGTTTATACAATGATTAAAAGAAAACGAGTTGAGCTTTCAGATAATGCTACAATCCGCCTCTTTAAAGACAGATTTGAACTTTATCTTAATCCAAAACAGACAATTGTTATGCCTGTTGATAAATTAAAACTTGTACTTAATGTTTCAGTGCAGTCACTTATGTTTATTGACTCTGAACATTTCCTGTATGTAAAGAGTAAGAATCCTACTGCAGCGGCAAAATATGTTGCAGCGTGGAGATATCTTATCGGAAAAGATTATAAGTAAAAAATTACCGAGAGTTCGTGTGAACCCTCGGTATTTTGTTATCTGTTGTTCTGATTGTTGTCGTTTTTCATATTTGGGTTATTGTTGTTATTCTTGTTTTTCTGGTTGTTGTTCTGCTGGTTGTTTTTGTTCTTCTGTGGATTATTTTTGTTGTTATTCATTGTTATCACCTCGCAGTAATATTATTGCCGTAAAATCTTTTAAAATTACTGTTTAAATTTTCTAAATTATATGATAGAATGTAAATAACAATTTTTAGGAGAATAACTATGATTGATTTAAACCGTTCAAGAAAAATATTTTTAAAGATTTATCCAAGTGAAAACCTTGCTGATAAGGTGGAATATTACATAAAAACCAACAGAAAAAAGGTTGAGTTTTTCCTTTTTTTCTGCAACAAAAAGCGTTGGGAAGTTACACTTAAGCAAGAGCCTATGATGAAGCTTAGTCTTGTGTATGCGTTCTTGCCTGTAATTTATGACAAATACAAGGCAAAAAATATAAGTGATGAAATCTTCTATGACACTATGAGTGACATAAGAATATGGATTGACGATCACAAAGCAAGAACAAGTGAAGATGGGCTTTTTGAGCTTAACTGGATTATGCACCATATGAATATGAGCATTTTTAAAATTGGAAGACTCCAGTATCAGAAATGCATCTGGTATTTTAAACCTGCTCAAACTCGTGATGGTGTAAAGCTGAATTTTGGTGATAAAATCCTTAATATGCATATTCCTCGTGGTGAAAAACTCATTTATGAGGATTGTGTAAAATCAGTTGATATGGCAGTAGAATTTTTCAAGAAATATTTTCCTGAATTTCCAAATAACAAATATATGTGCTTCAGCTGGCTTTTGTATCCCGGTAATAAGAATTTTATGCCTGCTGACAGCAATATTTTGAAATTCCAGTCAATGTATGAAATTCTTGTAGAAAAAGAAGAACCACAACCTCCATATTTGTGGCTCTATGGTGTAAAGCTTAAAAATGCCGATTTAATGAAAAATAAAAAGGAAACAGGCAGTTATGGTTTTATTGACCAGCTTCCTCAAAAATCTTCATTACAAAAGTCCACTATTGAATATATAAAAAATGGTGGTACACTTGGTGAAGGAATCGGGGTAATTATTAAATAAAATACAAAACGCAAATTATAAAATCATTGATTTTGTAATTCTTCAGGGTATTTCATATTCCAATCATTACGAAGAGTTGTCATAATATTCATCACATCAATTGTGTAATTCAGTCGCATTGTGTTTTTTCTACTTATGATAGCTTTTTCCATATTTTCGATTTCATAGCAGAGGGCATCATTTATGTCCCCTGCTTTTATTATTTCCGTACTGTTATCTGCTGTGTAATAAATTGTAGCACAATCGGCACGAGGATACTCAAAAATCTCGACATATCCCCTATCATAACAGATTGTTGCTCGTTTTGGTTGTTTGGCGTGTAAAGAGAGTGTGACACTTGCAAGTTCATCCCTTGAATTTTTAAGGATGATATTTGATTGCTCGTCTGCACCTGTCACGGCAAATTTGACTTGAGATTGAATATCGTCGGGATATTCTGTCATAAACATTCTTACACAGGAAAGTGCATATACACCAATATCAAGCAACGCACCACCTGCTAAATCCATATTGAAAAAACGGTTTGTCATATCGTATTCCTTAAAACTGCCGAAATTAACCTGAGCAAGACGGAATTTTCCAAGTTTTCCTGAATTGATAATTTTTTCAAGTTCAGTATAAAGTGGCATATTGTAAATTGTCATGGCTTCGGCTAAAATGAGTTTTTTTTCTATTGCAAGTTTTACTGCTTTTTCAAGTTCATCTGAATTTAATGTAATAGCTTTTTCGCAAAGAACGTGTTTTCCATTTTCCAATGATTTAATAATATACTCAATATGCTTATTATGTGGTGTTGCGATATATACAATATCTACATTATCATCATGAAAAATGTCATCAATATCTTCGTAAATTTTTTCAATATTGTATTTTTCGGCAAAAGCCACAGCCTTTTCGTATGTACGGTTGGCAACGGAATACACTCTGCCACCCATTTTGTTCATTTCTCTTGCAAAATCGTTTGCGATATTACCGCAACCAAGCACTGCCCATTTATATTTGTTTGACATATTTATCACCTTTTGTATTATAACACAAATTTCAATTGACAAACAACAGTTTTTTATATAATATTAACATATGAAAACTGTTTGGAGGGGATTTTATGAAAAAAAGATTGTTGACACTTATTTCCATTTTTATGGTGATAACAATTCTTTTCACATGCACGGTCAGTGTTTTGGCATACAGTGGCAGAATTGACCTTGACATTATTGCAGAAACATCAAAGACAGCTATGAAAATTGAGGATGAAGGTATTGTACTTCTTAAAAATGAAGACAATATTTTGCCACTTAATGACAAAAAACTGAATATTTTTGGTGTTGGTTCAGTTTGTCCGTTTTTTGGTGGCGCAGGTTCAGGTTGTATCACATCTGAAAACCCAATAAGTTTTTATGATGCACTTGATGAAAAAGGCGTTGAATATAATGCTGAACTTCGTAATCTTTATGAAAAAGAATGTGGCACAGAAGCTATTCCTACAACAAGTCACCCTGTTGTAAACAATGCTCTTGGTCTTATTCTTACAAAGAGTCAGCTTCCTGAAATGCCCGTATCTAAACTTACTGACGATATTATGAGTAATGCAAAAGCTTATTCTGATACAGCACTTGTTATGATTAGCAGAACAAGTGCTGAAGGTACTGACCTTACAGAAGATATACTTCGCATCAGTGACGGAGAAAGAGCACTTATTGAAAAACTTAACGCTAACTTTGAAAATATTATCGTTCTTTTCAACATTTCTAACATTATGGAAATGGGATTTGTTGATGAATATGAAAATATCAAAGCAGCTGCTGCAATCTGGATTCCCGGTGAATTCGGTATGCTTTCTGTCGCTGATATGCTTAAAGGTAATGTAAATCCATCAGGCAGACTTGCTGATACAGTAGCATATAGTGTAAATGACCATCCATCAAGTGTTTGTTTCGGCTCAAACGAATATGATGGTGGCGAATACTATGTCGAATACCTTGAAGGTATTTATGTTGGCTATCGTTATTTTGAGACATTTGCTAAAGACAAGGTTCAATATCCTTTTGGTTATGGTCTTTCATATACTGAGTTTAATCAAGAACTTGTAGATTATAACTTTGACGATGGCAAGGTTACTGCATCTGTTAAGGTTACAAACATAGGTGATGTTGCCGGTAAAGAAACTGTTCAGCTCTATTACAGTGCTCCATACTACGAGGGTGGTATTGAAAAGAGTGCTATCTGTCTTGGTGGATACGCAAAGACAAAGCTCCTCCAGCCAAATGAAAGCCAGACAACGATGGTTTCTTTTGATATCGAAGATATGGCATCTTATGACCACAAAAACCATGAATCATGGATTCTTGAAAAAGGCACTTACAAAATTATCCTTGGTAAGAATGTAAGAGAACATATTGATACATTTGACTATGTTCTTGCTGAAGACAAGATTATGAAATACGACAATAAAACAGGTGTTGAAATCACAAATAAATTTGACGATGTTTATAGCGGTTTCCCTGTTCTTTCCCGTGCTGATTATGAAGGTACATACCCTGTTTTCAGACAGTTGACTGCAACAGATGAAATCAAGAATGTTGATAAGATTCCTGAAAAGACAACAGAGGGTACAGCTCCTGTTACAGGTGCTGTTTATGACGAAACTATAATGTTTGAGGATGTTTATGAAAATCCTGAGCTTATGGATAAATTCCTTGACCAGCTTACTGTAAATGAAATGGTTATGATGGTTATTGACGGCGGTTACGGCACTCGTGGTGTTGAACGCCTTGGTATCCCTCAGACATGGGATAACGATGCACCATCAAGTGTTAAGGGACAGCACGGTATCGCATTTACCGACAGCGGTACTGCATATCCTTGCGAGGTTGCTGTTGCTTGTACATGGAATGTTGACCTGGCTGAAGAAATGGGCAAATGTGTAGGTATTGAAGCAAGAGACCTTGGAACTGATATCTGGTATGCTCCCGGTGTTAACATCCATAGAAATCCTGCTGCCGGCAGAAACTATGAATACTATTCAGAAGACCCTGTTATTTCAGGTACTATGGCTTCGGCTCTTATTACAGGTTGTTATTCAGAAGGTCTTGTTGTTACAATCAAGCACTTTGTTCTCAATGACCAGGAATCTCACAGAGAAGGCGTCTTCACTTGGGCAGACGAACAGACAATGCGTGAAATTTATCTTAAGGCTTTTGAAATTCCAATTAAAGAATCTCCTTGTCTTGGCGTTATGTCAGCATTCAATCGAATCGGTACAAACTGGTGTGGTGGTAGCTCAGCACTCCTCAATGACCTTCTTCGTGGTGAATGGGGATTTGACGGATTTGTTGTATCTGACTATTCATGGAACTTTACAGGCGTAGGATATATGAGTCCTATTATTGCTGTTTACAACGGCAACGACACATTACTCACAGGTCTTTGGGCTGTCAATCTTCCATCTCACGTTATTGCAGTTACTGCACAATATTATGCTGACCCTATCGGTTTTGGTACTGCACTTCGTGAAGCTTGTAAGCACCTTATCACTGTTAAGATGCATACAAAAGCTTTCCAGGACCCTTATGAATATGATGGTTCACTTAATAATGCACTTCTTAAACCTGATGAATGGGATTTTGAAAAGCCATATGTACTTTCAAACCTTGAATACATTATCAACAATGTACTGAATACAATAGTCTATTTCGCAAAATTCATTGTTTAATCTCATAACCTTTGCCCGACTGTAAACGGTCGGGCATTTTTCTTTTATTTTTTATTGCGATACAGAAAAAAATATGATATCATTTTTTCGGTGATGCTTTATGAATATAAAAATGGCAAAACATCCAAATCCGCAATTTGAAAGAAAAGAAATTGAAATTCTTGACGGAGTGTGGGATTTTGGATTTCAAAAGGCAAAAATAGGATTCAAATTTTCAACTGACGAAACACGCGCAGTTGAAGTAAGAAAGAATAATAATTTTACACACAAAATCAATGTACCATTCTGTGTTGAAAGTGAGCTTTCAGGAATTCAGTATAAAAATTTTATCAATATAGTATGGTACAAGAAAAATGTTAATATCAAAAAGAATAATAATAGAGTTTTCTTGTGTTTTGGTGCTGCTGACCACCTTGCAACTGTCCTTGTAAACGGAAAATGTGCGGGCAGGCATAAAGGTGGCTACACATCCTTCAGATTTGACATTACTGACCTTTCTGTTGACGGTGAAAATGAGATTTTTGTCCTATGTGAGGATGATGTTAAAAATCCATTCGTAATCCGTGGTAAACAGAGTGAATGGAAAAAGAGTCACGCTTGTGACTACACCCGTACAACAGGTATATGGCAGTCAGTTTATATTGAATATGTGCCTGAAAATCACGTTAAAAATTTTAAGATTTATCCTGACCACAAAAATGGTTTTGTTACAATTAACTTCGACCTTAAAGGTAAGGCAAATCTCACTTGTGAAGCATTTTATGATGGCAAATCTGTTGGCAAGGTAGAATTTAAAGATGCTTGTGGTAACGAAGTTATACAGATTAAATTGGACGAAACACATCTTTGGGAAGTAGGTAACGGTCGTCTTTATGACCTTCAAATCACTTATGGTGAGGACAAGGTATATACATATTTTGGTCTTCGTAATGTGCGACTTGACGGCTATAAATTCCTTATCAATGAAAAGAGCGTTTTCCAACGTCTTGTACTTGACCAAGGCTTTTACAAAAAAGGCATTTACACGTCCCCTTGTGACGAAGATTTAATCAAGGATATAACACTTTCTATGAATTTAGGCTTTAATGGTGCAAGACTTCATCAAAAGGTATTTGACCCTAAATTCCTTTACTACGCTGACCAGCTTGGCTACCTTGTATGGGGTGAATACGCTAACTGGGGACTTGATTACTCAAATCCAAAGAGTGTTGATGTATTCTTAAACGAATGGAAAGAAGCAATAGAGCGTGACTTTAACCACCCTGCTATTATCGGTTGGTGTCCGTTCAATGAAACTTGGAATTACAAGGGCAGAAAGCAGTATGACCCACTTCTTGCAACTGTTTATGACTTTACAAAGGCAGTTGACTCAACTCGTCCTTGCATTGACACAAGTGGTAATTTCCACGTAAAAACTGATATTTTTGATTTGCACGATTACAGCTATGATGTTGAGTTTTTCAAGAACAACTATGACAGATTTATGACTGAGAATTACCTTTATCAGCATGTGCTTGTTGAAAACGAAGGCAGACAGGAATACAAAGGTGAGCCTGTGTTCATCAGCGAATATGGTGGAATCAAATGGGTTAGTGACGAATCAATTAAATCGTGGGGTTATGGCGAAGATGTTAAGACACCTGAAGAATTTGCTGACAGATATGTTGGTCTTACTGATGTAATCGTTGAGAATTACAAGATGTTCGGCTTCTGTTATACTCAACTTTATGATATTGAGCAGGAACAGAATGGTCTTTACACTTATGACCGTGAAAAGAAATTTGACGACAATATTTACGACAGAATAAGAGCAATCAACACAAAAGTTGCTGCTATTGAGAAGGAGTAAAAAAATAATGTTTTTTCT
>JAZSDZ010000147.1:0-8665 GCA_045531435.1 Candidatus Fimenecus sp. | reverse complement strand
GCAGTATAAATTCAAAAGTGTTAAATATGTGTTCCTTTCAGGAGAAGCATTAACAGCGAATAGCATAAACAGATTCTACAAGATATATGATTACAACAAGGTACAGTTGCATAATCTTTACGGACCAACAGAATGTGCAGTAGATGTAAGCTATTATGCATGTAAACCAGAAGATACAGACCCAGTACCAATAGGAAAACCAATATATAATACACAGTTATACATAGTAGATAAATACCTAAACCCAACACCGATAGGAGTAATGGGTGAGCTTTGCATTGGTGGTATAAATGTAGGACAGGGATATCTTAACAATGAAGAACTAACAAAAGAAAAGTTCATAGATAATCCGTTCCACGAAGGCAGAATCTACAAAACAGGAGACTTGGCATACTTCAGACCTGACGGAGAAATTATCTTCTGTGGACGAATGGACCACCAGATAAAGCTTAATGGACAGAGAATAGAATTAGGTGAAATAGAGAACGCTATCGGAGAAATTGATGGTGTTGATTCTGTTGCTGTTATGATTAAGCAGAACAACGGAAAAGATGTTATTGTTGCTTACTGTTGTGGAAATATTGAGAAATCATTTATAAGAGAACACTGTGAAAACAAGCTTCCAAGATATATGGTGCCAAGTGCTTTTGTAATGTTGGATAAGATGCCGCTTAATGCAAGTGGCAAGCTTGACAGAAAGCAGTTAAAAGCTCTTCCTGTTGTTTTTGATGAGGTGGTTAAAGAAGCGCCAATCAATGATGCAGAAAAAGTGATTTGTAGTATATTTGAAAAAACACTTAATATAGAGGAGATTGGTAGAAATGAAGGATTCTTCGACCTTGGTGGTACAAGTATCGATATGATTTCTGCCCTTTCCGAAAAAGAATTTAAGAATGTTACTGCAGCGCAGTTTATAGCAAATTCGACACCTAAAAAGTTAGCAGAGATAATAAGTAATGAGCAAAAAACAACTTATGAAAATGTTGAAATACTTAGGGAAGTGACAAATTCTGAAAAGGTAATGGTTTTAGTGCCTTATGCAGGTGGCGATGCTACTGCATATGCTAAATTTGTAGATGTGATGGCAAAAAAAATTCCTGATATATCCATTTATTATGTGGACTATCTTCATTCTCTTGAGGAGAGCGAAAAGGTTGCAGAGACGATTGCTGATATTGGCAAAAACAAGAAACTGTATATCTATTCCCATTGTGCAGGTGCGGCAGTTGCTTTGCAGATTATTAACATTCTTGAAGAAAAAGGCATAAATATTTCCCGATATATTACGGGCGGATATATTCCACCGAAAAAAGCACCGAAAAAGAATGTTTGGAACAAGACTCCCGATAAGTACATTAAGAAAAAACTTGTTTCGGCAGGAGCACCCCTTGAAAACTTTACAGATAGTCAAACTAAGGAAATGATTGATAAATTCCGTAAAGATACTGATTTCATGACGTGGTATCATTATAATAACTCAAAGCAAATCAATGTTATTACAGATTCTATTATCAGTAAAACGGACATATTTACACAAAATTATAGGGATGCTGAAAAATTGTGGAAAAATAGTGCAACAAACTTCAATAAGGTTTACTTTATTGAAACAGGTTCTCATTATTTCCAGTCAGATAATAGTGAAGCGCTTATTGAAATTATAATTAGAATTATAGGTGAATAAAAAAAGTACCGAAGGTTCTTCGGTACTTTTTATAGTAATGTTTATTTTTTACGGGCCTTTGCTCTTTCTCTTGCAAGTCTTATTTTTTCTTTTCTTTCAATTTCAGCGATTTCTGCTTGTGCTTCAGCATCAGCAACAGCTAAAGCTTTTTGCTCTTTGTAGTTTGCTATTTTTTCTTTAATGATGTATGGCATTTTGTCAAATAAGTCTAATATTTTTTCACCATACTTTCTCATAATAAAGAATAATATAAGACCAACAACAAAAGAAATTGTGCATAAAAAGTGATATACTTTGAATGGGCCTAAAACAGCAGGATAATCTGCCGTGAAGAATTCGTTAAAAAATCTTGCACCACCATACAAAATCATATACATAGGATACATTGTTCCGGGTTTTGCTTTTTTTCTGTACCATAATAGGAAGAGGAAAATCAAAAAGGCAAATCCCGCTTCAATGGCTTGTACAGGCACTTGATTGCCCGGATGGGCATTATGATAATTGTATGGCCCGTGTTCCCAAGGGATACCCCAACAACAACCATTAAAATAACAAGCAAGTCTGACAGGAGTCAGGTATAATGGTAAAAGCATTGTAAAAATATCTATTTGCTTTATTGGGTTTGCAAGAATAAGCAACGAAACCACAATCATTAAAACCGGAGCAAGAAACAAAGTTGCAAAATAATTGGCACCCGTGCCTACTGCATTGCCGAACGAATGGTTGAAAAATGTTGACAAGTTAATTGTTTCGGCTAATATAAGTGATTCAAGTGAAGTTAAAACAATCAGCGCAATTTTTCCTGCTCTTTCGGATTTGGATTTACAAAAGAAAACGGCAAGATTTGAAAATAAACCTAATTTGTCCTTCTTGATTTTAAACAAAAACAAACTTGAAAAAAACAATACAAAAAAGGCTAACGTATTAAATAAACTATATGCATCTTGTTCACCAAAAAATCTATGCATAAAATCACCTCAACATATAATATAATGTATTTTATCATATAAATTTTATGTTTTCAAGAGCAAATAAAGAATGAAAAATAATATCCTAAAATATCCTTATTGAAATCATTGACATTGTTTGAAGTTTATGGCATAATATCTGTGTATGGATGGATTAATGATTTTTTTGGAATATGGAGGTAGATGTAATGAAAACAAATATTACAAGAATTTTGTCAATAATTTTGGCGATGAGTCTTATTATTTGTTGTTTCTCTGCTTGCGGTGGCAAAGATGAGGATGAGGAACCAACATATAATATTGAATTGCCAACAAATCCTAACGATGGTTCGGATGATACTTTTGTTAACGATGGTTCAAACAGTAGCGGAAATCTTGGTGATAATTCCAACAATAGTTCATCATTAAGTGGTGGCGGAAGCTATGTGCCAAACGGTAATACCGGTTCATACCCATCAACACCAAACTATAATGGTAATACTGGCTCATATCCATCAACACCAAACAATGGTAATACGGGTTCAAACTCAGGTTCAACAGGAAATATGGGTTCAGCTTCTAGTCCTTCACAGTTAGAAAAGGAATGGGAACACTTAAAGACTCATTTCGATACTCCTGAAGAAAGAAATGAAATGCTTGCTCTTGCAGGTTATGAATATGACCCTGTACAGGATATTTATTACACTCACTTAAATCCATGGCAGCGTCAGATGGGATTTGCTGACATATATGACCAGGCTGCACCTGTAACAAGTATGTGGTATCTCACACTCAAGGCTGACTTTGTTTACAAAAATCTTCTCTGGAGACTTCAGTGGTGGAAGGGTCAGTACGGTATCCTTGAAGGTGCTGAATTAGGTGTTTACACAAAGAGTCCTTATGACAACTCTTCTTTCTATAAGTGTGCTGAGGATGACCAGCTTCTTAAGATGACAATGGACTTCTATCACAGCTGGGCTGATTATCAGGCAGGTAAGAGACTCTTCACAAGACTTGAACAGGAACATTGGTGGCTTACAGGCTTTAAGTTTGGTATGGTTAATCCAAAGGACTGTGTTGTAAGAGCAACTCTTTATGCATATGATGATGAAATGGCTGACGGAATTGAAGCAGCTCTTCAGAATCTTACTGACGGTAAAAACAAGCTTACAGGTAAGGGTTTTGTACCATACAAAACAGGTACAACATCAAAGGATTTCTACATAAGAAACGGCAACAGATTTTCAGTTGTATGGCATGAAGTTGGCTACCTTAACTTCAATACAGCAGAAAACCCTGAAGCATCTAATCCAAATGTTGAAGTTCCAACAGTACCATCAACAGAGGCAACAGTTCCTTCAACAGAAGCTATACAATAAAATATAAAAATGATGCTCTGTGACTTTCTCACAGGGCATTTTTTGTGCCTTGATTGTGTATTATAATAAAATAAGCATAAAAAGTTTCTTATTATAGTTGAAAAAACTCTTTTTTTAGTGTAAAATATACAAACGGATATTAATTATCTATTGATTTTTTAATTCTTTTTGGAGGTTTTGTATGAATTATTCACTTACAAAGAAACAAGCAAAAGAACTTGTTGAATCAAAACTCTCTCATTTTATAGGGGTTAATCCCAATGAGGCAACTAACGAACAGTTTTATAAGGCAATCGCTCTTATTGTAAGAGATATGATGAGTCAGGGCAGAGCTGAATTCTCAAAGGAAGGCTCAAAAAAGGGCACAAAGCGAGTTTACTATCTCTGTATGGAATTCCTTATGGGACGTTCTCTTAAAAATAATCTTTATAATCTTAATCTTACAAAGGTTTTTGAAAGTGTATTAAAGGATTATGGCATCAAGATGGACTCAATCTATGATTGTGAGCCTGACGCAGGTCTCGGTAACGGTGGTCTTGGTCGTCTTGCTGCTTGTTATCTTGATGGTCTTGCAACTCAAGGTTACGTTGCAAAGGGATATACAATTCTTTATGAATATGGTATCTTCAAGCAGAAATTAGTTGACGGTTGGCAGACAGAGCTTCCTGACTTCTGGCTTCCCGGCGGTGACGTGTGGCTTGTACCTCACGAAGAACAGTCAATGGAAATCAAGTTTGAGGGTGAAGTTCGTGATATCTGGGAAAACAACTATCACGATGTTGAAATTGAAAACCCAACAGTAATTCAGGCTGTTCCTTATGATATGCACGTTGCAGGTAAAGACGGAAAAGGCGTTTCTGTTCTTCGTCTTTGGTCTGCAAAGGCACCTGGTCTTGATATGGCACTCTTTAATCAGGGTGACTATATGAGAGCTATGGAAAGAAATGCTATGGCTGAGGTTATCAGTAAGGTTCTTTATCCTGCAGATAATCATCCTGAAGGAAAATCACTTCGTCTTCGTCAGCAGTATTTCTTGGTTTCTGCATCAATTCAGGACATTGTTCAGCATCATCTTCGTGAATTCGGTACAATGGATAACTTTGCTGATAGGGTTGCAATTCATGTTAACGATACTCATCCTACAATGGCTATTCCTGAACTTATGCGTATTCTTCTTGACGAATGCGGATACGGTTGGGATGAAGCTTGGAACATTGTTACAAATACAGTTGCTTATACAAACCATACAGTTATGAAAGAAGCTCTTGAATGTTGGCCTGAGGACCTTTATAAGAGACTTATGCCTCGTCTTTGGCAGATTACAAAGGAAATCGATAATCGATTCCGTTCATATGTATGGAACAGCACATATAATGCTGATACAGTTGAAAGAATGGCTGTTATTTCAAATGGTGTCGTAAGAATGGCTAACCTTTGTGTTGCAGGCTCACATTGTGTAAATGGTGTTTCGGCTCTTCATAGTGACATTCTTAAGGATACAGTTTTCTCTGATTTCTACGCACTTACACCTGACAAGTTCACAAATGTTACAAATGGTATTGCTCATAGAAGATGGCTTTGTCAGGCTAACCCAAAGCTTACAAGCTTCCTTACAGAAACTATCGGTGACGGATTCGTTAAGAATGCCGACAAGCTTCTTGATTTGAGAAAGTTTAAGGATGATAAGGCTGTTCTTGATGAGCTTGGCAAAATCAAGAGAGCAAATAAGGAAGAATTTGCGAAGTATGTGCTTAAGCACAACGGAATCAAGCTTGACCCTGATTCAATTTTTGATGTTCAGGTTAAGCGTCTTCACGAGTATAAGCGTCAGCACCTTAATGCACTCAATATTCTTTCACATTACCTTGCAATCAAGGAAAATCCAAATGGTGATTTCATTCCTCACACATATATTTTTGGTGCAAAGGCTGCATCAGGTTACTTTATAGCAAAGAAGATTATTTCATTTATCTGCGCTCTTGCTGATGTAATTAATAATGACCCTGATGTAAGAGGCAGAATCAAGGTTGTTTATGTTGAGGATTATAATGTTACTCTTGCTGAAAAGCTTATGCCTGCTGCTGATATTTCAGAACAGATTTCACTTGCAGGTACTGAAGCTTCAGGTACAGGTAATATGAAACTTATGCTTAACGGCGCTGTAACACTTGGTACAATGGACGGCGCTAATGTTGAAATTTTCGATGCAGTTGGTGAAGATAACATCTACATCTTTGGTATGAAGACACCTGAGGTTCAGCAGTTACAGAAACGTGGATATGTTCCACAGAATTTCTATAACGCAAACGGAGAACTTCAGAAGATTCTCAATTTCGCAAACAATAATGGTATCGGTGGTAAGATGTTCCACGAGGTAACATCAACAATCGTTCACCACGACCCATATATGGTTCTTGCTGACTTTGAAGATTACAGAAATACACAGTTAAGAATTTCAAAGGATTTCCTTGACCGTGATAACTGGAACAAGATGTCACTTATGAATATTTCAGGTGCAGGTAGATTTGCAGCAGACCGTGCTATTAACGAATATGCAGCAAATATCTGGAACGCAAAATCAGCACTTAAAAAATAAGATTAAATAATAGCATAAAAATATCCCATCCTTTTAATTTAAGGATGGGATTATTTGTTTATTTCAGGATTATCTGTTCTACCCATAATGTAATCCATACTTACATTATAAAAATCCGCTAAAGCCATAAGGGTTTCAGTTGGTGGTATTCTATCACCATTTTCAAATTTAGAAAGTAAAGCCTGTTCAATTCCTGTTTTCATTTGTAAAGAAATCTGCGTTAATCCTGCCTCTTTACGTAGCTTTTTTAAATTGTTTTTCATATCATCACCTTAATGACATTATGTCATATTTTATATTGACAATTATGACAAATTGTCATATAATCCTATTAACATCATTATTAACAAAAATACGAATTTGTAATCCGATTACCCCTTGTCAATAGGTTTTTTACCGCTTTTCCTTGCAATTTCGTAGAAAAAATAAGTAGTTTTGCATTCTGTATTGAATTTTATTCCATATTTTTTAAAATGAAATTGTTATAACAATTTTAAAAATATTTAGGGAGGAAAAACATATGAAAAACAAAGCAAGTAAATTCTTATCGGTTTTTCTGACATTGATAATGGCATTTTCCATTATTCCAATGTCAGGCATTATGGCTTATGCCGAAACATCATCAGGCACTTATGATGGAAGTGACACTTGGGTCTTAGATATTGAAACAGGTGTTCTTACCATTTTAGGTGAAGGTGCTATACCTAATTATTCAGTTTCAGACGACAATAAACGCAGTCCCTGGTACTCATTAAGAGGACATATTAAATCTGTCGTTATTGGGTCGGGAGTTGTATCAATAGGTAATGCGGCTTTTTATGATTGTTCAAATCTTGAAAGTATTTCACTTCCTGATGACATGATGTCAATCGGGAGTTCTGCATTTCATAGTTGCGAGAGTCTTAAAAGTATAACTATCCCTTATGGTGTACAAAAGATTAATAATAATACTTTTGCTGGTTGTACAAGTCTTACAGAGGTTCATATCCCTGATACTGTTACATCAATTGAAAATAGCGCATTCCGTGGATGTACAAGCCTTGTAAGTATATCATTTCCAAGTAAATTAGAGTCAGTCGTAGCTTTTACATTCTGGGGATGTGAAAGTCTTACAGATGTAGTTCTTCCTGAAAGTGTAACATTCCTTGGTGGTTATGCATTCAAAGATTGTAAAAATCTTAAAACCATAACAATTCCTGCAGGTGTTGACAACATTCAAAGCAATACATTTACAGGTTGTAACGCTCTTACAGACATATACTATGGTGGCACCCTTGCACAGTGGAATGAAGCAAGTAGTTTTGTCCGTGAAAATGTGACTGTTCATTGTGCAGGAATTGACCACACACACGAATTTACCGAATGGACTTTTGTTGAAGAGCCTACCTGTGACGATATAGGTCTTGAATACCGAAAATGTGAAACCTGTTCTCTTGAAGAGGAAAGAGGAATCCCTGCAACAGGTCACGATTATGTCATTGAAGGAGTTCCACCAACTTGTACACAACAAGGATACACAGAATATAAATGTTCAATTTGTGGTGACAGCTATACCACTGATGCTGTTGAGGCTCTTGGACACAATTATAATGAAGGTACAATTATAGCACCAACATGTACCGGTAAGGGCTCGACAAGATATGACTGCTTGAATTGTCAATACTTCTATCAGACTGATTATGTTGATGCATTAGGTCATAAATATGAAACAGTTGTGACTGAACCTACTTGTACAGAGAAGGGCTATGTAACAGATGTATGTACTGTATGTGGTGACAAGGTTCATGTTGAGTGGATAGATGCAACAGGTCATAATGTTGATACATGGGAACGCATTTCTGAATCAACCTGTACAGTCAGAGGAATGGAAAAAGGTTTCTGTTCAAACTGTAATCAGTATATTTATCAATATGATAATCCACTTGGGCACAACTATAGTGAATTAAAGGTTGATTATGAAGCAACCTGTACAAAAGACGGACGAATGTGTAAAGAGTGTTCAAGATGTGGAAGTAAAACAAGTATATCTGTCATTCCTGCAATAGGACACTCCTTTGGCGAG
>JAZSDZ010000046.1:0-15012 GCA_045531435.1 Candidatus Fimenecus sp. | reverse complement strand
TATTTTTACAACAATGAAAGAATACAACTAAAAACAAAACTGACTCCGCTTGAAAAACGAAATCAGTTTGTTGCTTAAAATTTAATATTCAACACCATAGGGGGTGTTTTTTGTGCTGTCCGCACAAATTGGGGCAGTTCAGAATTGTAGGGAGTTTTATTCTTACATTTTCATTTTGAAATTTGCAATCTATTTCACACTTGAAATAAATTTCTTGAATTGTGCTCTGCCTTCTTCATTTCTGTCGAACACACCACACTGACCAAGTATTGCTGTAAATACAATACCGATTTCATTCTGAAGAATCTTCTCGCAGTTATCAACATTGATATCGTCATATTTTGACTTAATCATCATTGCCCAATCATAATGCTTTGCAATTCTATCGTCAGCCTTAATGTCCTTATTCTCAAGAATTGCATCCTTTAAAATTGCCATTTCTGTTTTAAGACGAGATGGTAATACCGCAAGTCCCATAACCTCAATAAGGCCAATATTTTCTTTCTTGATGTTATGATATTCCGGATGTGGATGATAGAAACCATCAGGATATTCTTCAGTTGTAATGTTATTACGAAGAACCAGGTCAATTTCATATTTGCCGTTTACAAATCTTGTAATCGGAGTGATTGTGTTATGAATTGCACCATCATCCGTTTTTGCAATAATGAACGCTTCATCGTCAGAATAGTCACGCCATGTTTCAAGAATCTTACCTGCAAGAGTGCAGATTCTGTCAGTGTCTTCACCCTGAAGTCTGATAACCGACATAGGCCATTTAACGATACCTGCTGTTACATCATCAAAGCCTTCAAATGTAACATATTCTTCGATTTCTGCCTTTGCCATTGCGAACTCATAACGACCACCCTGAAAGTGTTCATGAGTAAGGATTGAGCCACCTGAAATTGGTAAATCAGAGTTTGAACCGATGAAATAATGTGGGAATTGCTTAACGAAATCGAAAAGTCGTCTGAAATTCTTTTCACAAACCTTCATTGGCTTATGTGCCTCATCAAACACGATACAATGCTCGTTATAATAAACATAAGGTGAGTACTGCATAAATGCATTTACACCATCAAGGCAAATTGGAATAACTCTGTGATTCTGTCGTGCAGGATGATTAACTCGACCTGCATAGCCCTCATTTTCCTTACAAAGCATACACTTAGGATATGAGCTTTGCTCCATTTTTGTAGCAGCAGCAATAGCCTTTGGGTCTTTTTCAGGCTTTGCAAGGTTGATTGTGATATCAATATCACCATATTCTGTGCTTGTTACCCATTTAACATCATTTTTGATTCTGTATTCACGGATATAGTCAGATTTACGGGCAAGATGATAGTAATAATCCGTTGCATCCTCAGGTGACTGTGCATATTTTTCTCTGAACGTCTTAATAACCTCTGATGGTCTTTGTGTAAGCACACCCATAACCTTTGTATCAAACAAATCTTTATAAACAACAGAATCTTCACAAAGTCCCTTTTCAACTGCATAGTCAAGAATAACTTTTAATATTTCTTCAAGGTCAGCATTTTTAACTTCTGCATCAGTTTCCATGCTGTCCATGTTAAGAATTTCAAGAACGCGATTTACCGCCCATACCTTATCTTCTTTTTCAATAAGATTTTCTCTCACACCATACTCTACGAGAGAATTGATTGCTTCATAAATATTCATAGGAACACCTCACAAATTAATCTAATAATATTATAGAGGAAAATCATTTCATTTCAAGATGTTTTTACAAATATATTGAATAATTTTTTTATTATGCTATAATATTTCAGTTGAAAAATGAGGTGTATAAAAATGGTTTATAATAATATACTTGAAGCAATCGGTCACACTCCCATGATTCGCCTTAATAAATTGGTTGACGAGGACAGTGCACAAGTGCTTGTAAAATACGAAGGTCTTAACGTTGGTGGTTCAATCAAAACAAGAACTGCTTACAATATGATTATTGATGCTGAAAAGAAAGGCATTATCAACAAGGATACAATTATTGTTGAACCTACAAGTGGCAATCAGGGTATCGGCCTTGCTCTTATCGGTGCAGTTAAAGGATATAAAACTGTGATTATTATGCCTGACTCTGTAAGTGAAGAAAGAAGAAAACTTGTTAATCACTATGGTGCAGAGGTTGTGCTTGTTCACGATGACGGCGACATTGGTAAATGTATTGATGATTGTTTACAGACTGCTGTGAATATGCAGAAAGAAAATCCGAACGTGTATATTCCACAACAGTTTATCAATCCGAAAAATCCTGAAGTACACAGACATCACACAGGACTTGAAATTCTTGAACAGGTTGCAGAAGATATCCACGGTTTCTGTTCAGGCATCGGCACAGGTGGCACAATCAGTGGTATCGGTGAAGTGCTTAAAAGACAGTACCCTGACATCGAAATTTGGGCAGTTGAGCCTGAAAACGCTGCAATTCTTGCTGGTGGTACAATCGGCACTCATATTCAGATGGGTATTGGTGACGGTCTTATTCCCGAAAACCTTAACCAGAATATTTACAGTAACATCTATATCGTTACTGACGAGGAAGCTTTGCAGACTGCAAAGGATTTAGCTCGACTTGAGGGTATAATGTGTGGTATTTCAAGTGGTACAAATGTTGCTGCTGCACTTAAACTTGCAAAGAAGCTTGGAAAAGGTAAAACAGTTGTTACAGTTCTTCCTGACACAGCAGAAAGATATTTCAGCACACCACTTTTTGAATAAATAATTTTTAATTACACATTTTTAAAGGGACATCAACCGATGTCCCTTTTTGTGTTGTATTAAGTTTTAGAATGGTAACCAACTTGTTAAGAAATAAACGATATCTGAAAGTAATGCTAAAATCACTAACATATTTTTTCCTCCTTTTCTTTTATACTGTTGTAATTTATATCATCTGCATAATAATTCTTGCATCAGATTTTGTTACTTTACCATCACCATTGACATCTGCTCTGGCAAAATATGTTTCAGGAAGAGTAGCCACACCAGTCAGATGAACAAGAACATAAATCATATCAATTACATTTACACTACCATTTCCTGTTATATCACCATTACCAAAATCATATGGCACAAGTTTAGGAATTTCTGTGTTGTAATACATAAATTGCGGATATTGTGGATTTGACTCAACTGTGTACTGTTCTTTTGCAGTAAGCAACCATAAATAGAAATCACATGTGCCGTCATCAAGTCTGTATGCAATATGACCCCAGTTCTTTGTAATCCATGTCTGCATTGGTGCCTGTGCAGTTGAAACATCAACAACATTGTCAGGTGAAACCATATCTTTTCCGTTATCTACTGCCTGAACATAATCCGCACCGAGAGTTGTACCGATATCAGCAACTGTTGCGAAACCACTTGTGTTATATGTTTCAATAACGCCGTCTGAATTCCAGCGAGCTGTCTTTGTTACAGGAGCAATATACTTGTTATAGTTTGAAACGCAGAAATAGTTTATATCTTCACTTTCAACCATTTCTTTTACTCTTTCAGTTGTTTTGCTTGCAACCTTTTCGTAATAATTGTTTACGAAACTCATAAGTTCAGGGCCTGCACCAACAAGCATTTTGTCCATTGCTTCTTCAAAGTGGTATTCAGGAATAAAGCACCAGAATGATGGAAGATAACCAAAAACAGGAATCAAAACTTCCTTATAGATATCATCCCCTGCAACTTCAAAAAGGTGATTTGCAATATTCGCAAGGTCCTTAAAAAGTGGAATATAAGGAATAAGTGATGCATATTCAACGTTTCCGTAAATGCTCTGTGCAATAAGTCCGCCAAGAGCAGGACCATCAATTTCAGGATTTCCGATGAAAAGCTGACCAAGCATTTCAAGTCCGTTGAATGCAGAGTTTGCCATAACAACAGTCTGGACATCTTCATATCCATAAAGAGCAAGGTATGTATTTGTCATACATCCTCCCATACTTTCAGCGCAGATAGCCACTTTATCGTGTCCTGATTTTTCTTTTACTTCTTTAATAAACTGATTAAGGTCTTCTGCAATATCAAATGGGTTTGCTGTCCAGTCATAGATAAAAAGATATGAATGCTTTTCACCTAACTCGTCATATACGGCCTTTGCAAGTCCTGTTTCTGAACTTACATCTGTATCTGTCATATCCTTGTATGTTTCCACAGGGTCACTTGTATAACCATCAACAGTAACCACTGAATCACGGTTAAGATTGTTGTCATATGACACAGGACCAAAAATATCTTTTACGGCTTTAGAAAGGCCATCAACAAGAACATCTGTATCAAAGGTAACAAAGAATTCTACAAGTTGTGGAATTACAGGCAAAATACCATTTACGATATTTTCTGCAGAAAATATTTCATTTCCTTCACCATCATAAAGAGTTTCTCCGATACCTCTTACCTGGACAACAGGCACTTCACCACAATCGCACTTATTTTCATTTGCGAAAGCAGGAACTAAAACTGTAAAAAGGAGAATTACAGACATTACAATACTTAAAATCTTTTTCATAAAACTTCCTCCAGATATTCAATCTGGATTTATTTTATCACAAGATTTTTCCTTTGACAATAACATTTATATTTAAAAGACACTTTCAATATTTTTGTCGCAAACCTCAGGTGAATATTGCCAGAAATCCATATGGTCACCACTATAATAATACTTGACCGGCATTTTCGAATTATCATCGGGAAAGCTATCCACAATCGACAGTTTGATTTTCATTTTTTCAGGATTGATGCTCTTTATGTAAACACTTGCCAAATCTCCCTCACAAACAGCATCCGAAAACTCTGCAAGACCTGCAAGATTGGGACTGAGTTCTATAAAAACTCCGTATTTTTCTATGGAACGGACAATTCCGCCTACCGTCTGCCCTGCCCTGAAATTTTCTGCATTTTCTTCCCATGTGCCAAGAAGTTCTTTATGTGAAAGAGTCACTCGTCCCATTTCATCAATGTTTTTTACAACAGCCTTTATCATAGTGTTGACAGAAAAACGAACATTGGGATGTGGAATACGTGAAACTGAAATACTGTCTATTGGTAAAAGCGCAGAGATTCCACAGCCTATATCACAAAAGGAGCCAAAGCTTTCATTATGAGTGATTTTTGCGTCAATTATATCTCCGGGCGAAAGATTTTTTATATAATCCTCCGTACACTCTTCCTGAACTCGTTTACGGCTTAAAATTGCCGTACGATTTCCTGCTTCATCGTCCATAAAGTCGATAATTTTGAATGTAACAGGCTTATTGACTCTTGAAATTATGGCAATATCACGGACTGTACCGTCAGAGATGCCAATAGCACATTCTTCGCGTGGGATGATTCCCTGAATCACGCCTAAATCTACGTAGAGATTATGTTCACGGTCGCAAAGCGTAACCTTTCCTTCTAAAACCTTTTCCGTTAAATAACATTCACGAAGATTGCTGATGCTCTCCATACTTTTTTTGTTCTGACGACTTTCAAAAAGAACTCCCTCAGGATAATATTTTTTCATACATCTCACCTTCTGGTAATATTTTTCAAATTATTATATAAATATGAAGGAAAAGTTATATTAAGAATTAAAAATAACTATTTCATTTTATTAATTGCTGTGATATACTATATAATTGGTGAAGATTATGGATATAAAACTTAACGATATTCTTGTGATGAAAAAAGAACATCCCTGTGGTGGAAAAGAATTTTTAGTTCTTCGTGTGGGAATGGATTTTCGTGTCCGTTGTACAAAATGTAACCGTGAGGTTATGGTGCCAAGGGTAAAAATTGAGAAGAATATTAAAAAGGTAATTCGAGAGGAAACAGAAAATGTTTGATAAATTATTAGGAATTGAAGCAAGATTTGAAAGTGTCAACGAGCAGCTTTGCGACCCTGCAACTGTAAGTGACCAGCAGTTATACACAAAATTAATGAAGGAGTTAAAGCAATTAACTCCTGTTGTTGAAAAATTCCGTGAATATAAAGGCTATAAAGACACTTTTGAGGAATCAAAGATGCTTCTTGATGAAGGCGGAATGGATAAAGATTTCAAGGAAATGGTGCAGGAAGAATTTGAAACTGCAAAAGAACAGCTTGAAGTGACTTGGGAAGAACTTAAAATTCTCCTTCTTCCTCGTGACCCCAATGATGACCGAAGCGTTATTATTGAAATCCGTGGTGGTGCAGGTGGTGAAGAAGCAGCACTTTTTGCAAATTCACTATTCAGAATGTACACAATGTATGCTGAAACTCGTGGCTGGAAAATGGAAATTCTATCTGAAAACCCAACAGAATTAGGGGGTTATAAGGAAGTTATTTTCTCTGTTGACGGTGACGGTGCTTATTCAAGATTTAAATTTGAAAGTGGTGTTCACAGGGTTCAGCGTGTTCCCGAAACTGAAAGTCAGGGCAGAATTCAGACTTCAACCGTTACTGTTGCTGTTCTTCCTGAAGCAGAAGATGTTGACTTTGAACTTAATCCTGCAGATTTAC
Organism: Candidatus Fimenecus sp.; assembly: GCA_045531435.1. Classification (GTDB taxonomy): domain Bacteria; phylum Bacillota; class Clostridia; order Oscillospirales; family Acutalibacteraceae; genus Fimenecus. The sequence goes on along the minus strand of JAZSDZ010000046.1, from coordinate 8,510 downwards.
AGATTGACGTTTTCCGTTCAAGTGGGGCAGGTGGACAGAAAGTTAACAAAACTTCATCTGCAATCCGTGTTACTCATATTCCAACCGGTATGGTTGTTGAGTGTCAGGATGAAAGAAGTCAGCACAAAAACAAAGACAAAGCACTTAAGGTCCTTCGTTCTCGTCTTCTTGAAATTGAACAGGCAAAGCATGACGCTGAAATTGCAGGTCAGAGAAAAAGTCAGGTTGGTACTGGTGACCGAAGTGAAAGAATCAGAACATACAACTTCCCACAGGGTCGTGTAAGTGACCACAGAATCGGTCTTACACTTTACAAAATTGAACAGATTATGAATGGTGACCTTGACGAAATAATCGACGCACTTATCACTGCAGATACAGCAGAAAAACTTAAAGCAAACGAGTAATTTTTATGAAAACAGAAGTAATTAACATTACAACTGAATATGAAAGAGCATTAAGTGAAGCAAAAAGACTTATAAACGACGGTGAGGTTGTGGCTATTCCTACCGAAACCGTTTATGGACTTGCAGCCAACACATTTGATGAGAATGCAGTAAAAAAAATCTTTGTTGCAAAGGGCAGACCGACTGACAACCCACTTATTGTCCACATCTCAAAGTTTGAAGATTTAGCACCACTCGTAAAGGAAATTCCCGAAAAAGTAAAGGTTATGGCAGAAAAATTCTGGCCTGCTCCTCTTACTATGATTATGAAAAAAAACAATAAAATCTCCAACATAGTTTCAGGAAATCTCGATACAGTTGCTGTAAGACTTCCGAAAAGCAAGTTTGCAAGGGATATAATTGAAAGCTGTGGTGTGCCACTTGCTGCTCCCTCAGCAAATCTTTCAGGTAGTCCAAGTCCCACAAATGCAAAATATGTTTTTGATGATATGAATGGTAGAATTCCACTTATAATTGACGGTGGAAGTTCGGAAATCGGCGTTGAATCAACTGTAATTTCATTTGCTGAAGACCCACCAAGACTTCTTCGTCCCGGTGGCGTGACTTTAGAAGAAATGACAGAGTTAATCGGTGAAATCGTTGTTGACGATGCTGTGCTCAATAAACTTCAGGACGGTGCTGTTGCTGCATCTCCCGGAATGAAATACAAGCATTATGCACCAAGTGCTGACATAACACTTATTAAAAGCGATTTTGAGACTTTTAAAGCACTTTGTGAAGGATCAGAAAATATTACTGCATTCTGTTTTGACGGTGAGGAAAATTTTCTCTCCTGCCCTTGTGTTACATATGGCAAGGAAAACGATGGATTCAGTCAGAGTGCAAGACTTTTTGATGCACTTCGTGAGCTTGACGAATTTGGTGCAGGAAAGGTTTATGCCCGTTGTCCTGACACAAAAGGAATGGGTATGGCAGTGTATAACCGTTTAATCCGTTCAGCAGGGTTTAAAATAAAGGTGATATAATGAAAATTATTGGTCTTACGGGGCTTACCGGTGCCGGAAAAAGTACCGTAGCCCAAAAACTTATGGCATATGGTTGTTATCACATTGATGCAGATAAAGTGGCAAAAGATGTAATAAACAACAGTGAAGATGTTAAAAATAAATTAAAAGAACGTTTTGGTAATGATGTTGTGAATCCTGACGGCACAACAAACCGACCACTACTTGCCTCCCGAGCTTTTGCAAGTGAAGAAAGTACAAATGCATTAAATGAAATCACTCACCCTGCCGTGACAAAGGAAATTCAGTCTATAATAAAGGATATGGAAGAGGTAGGTTATCGTGGCGTAATTATTGATGCAATTGCACTTTTTGAAAGTGGTGAAGATAAACTTTGTGACTTTACTGTTGCTGTTGTAGCACCTGAGGATATTCGTCTTGAGAGAATTATGAAACGCGATAACATTACAAAAGAAAAGGCACTTGAAAGAATCAATGCACAGAAAGACGAAAGTTTTTTCACAAAACAAGCAGATTTTGTATTATGGAATTATCCACCATATGATATAAATGTAGAAATAAAGCCAATCACATTACAAATTGGATTGTAACCGAAAGGAGAAATATAAATGGATATGAATGAAATGAAGAAAGAGCTTTTCTATGAGCCAAAACACGCTATGGAAAAGGTTGATGACGCAGTTGTAAAGGCTGCTGACGATTTTTGCGAAGGCTACAAAAGTTACCTTGATTTTGCGAAAATTGAACGCGAATCAGTTGAGTTTTTCGTAAAAGAAGCAGAAAGCCGTGGCTATACTGAATTTGATAACACAAAAAAATACAATTCCGGTGACAAGGTTTATTTCAACAACAGAAATAAAGCAATTATCCTTTGTGTAATGGGTAAAAAGGATATCAGCGAGGGCGTTAAAATCTCTGCTGCACATATTGACTCACCTCGTCTTGACCTTAAACCAAACCCACTTTATGAGGATTCTTCTCTTGCATATTTCAAGACTCACTATTACGGTGGTATCAAGAAATATCAATGGACTGCTATTCCGCTTGCCCTTCACGGTGTTGTTGTTAGGGCAGACGGTGAAACTGTAAAAGTAAATGTTGGTGAAGACGAAAACGACCCACAATTCTGCGTTACGGACCTTCTTCCACACCTTGCTCAGAACCAGATGAAGCAGACAATGAGTGAAGGTATTCAGGGTGAACAGCTTAACATTCTTATCGGCTCTCGTCCTTTTTCAAAGGATGAAGGCAGTGACAAGGTTAAACTGAACATTGTTAAAATTCTCAATGAAAAATACGGCATTACCGAAAGTGATTTTTTGAGTGCAGAGCTTGAGCTTGTTCCTGCATTTAAAGCTCGTGATATCGGCTTTGACAGAAGTCTTATCGGTGCTTACGGCCACGATGACAAGGTTTGTGCATACCCTGCTGCTCAGGCAATTTTTGATGTGGAAAACCCTGATTACACTTGTCTTACAGTTCTTACTGACAAGGAAGAAATCGGCTCTGACGGTAATACAGGTCTTAACTCATCATATATGAAATATTTTATTTCCGACCTTGCTCGTATGGGTGGTGTTGAGCCTTGGAGAGTAATGTCAAAGTCAGAATGTCTTTCAGCTGACGTTAATGCAGCTTATGACCCATCCTTCCCTGAAGTAAGTGAAAGAAAGAACTGTTCATTTGTAAATAACGGTGTCGTTATTACAAAATATACAGGTGCTCGTGGTAAGAGTGGTACTTCTGATGCATCCGCTGAATATATGGGTAAAATCCGTAGAATGCTTAACGCAAATGATGTTGTATGGCAGATTGGTGAGCTCGGCAAGGTTGACGCTGGTGGCGGCGGTACAGTTGCTATGTATGTTGCTAACCTTGATATTGACACAATCGACCTTGGTGTACCTGTGCTTTCAATGCACGCACCAATGGAAGTTGTTTCAAAACTTGACGTTTATATGGCATATCGTGCATTCAAAGTATTCTTTGAGCAAAACTAAAGACTTGCAATATTTCATTATACTCAAACAGTTAAAGGCAGAGAATATCTCTGCCTTTTTGTTTTACAACAATATCGGTTGTGGTTGTTTATTTGTAGCAAGAACTTCTCTGACTGTATCAGGGATATATTTAAAATCAGCCACAATTGAATTTGGTTTGTTTATAAAATCATCTTGTTTCATAGACACAAAATAGATGTTTTTACTGTTCATCAATGTGCCGATATTTCGTGCAGATGTACCAAGTGCATCGTTGGTAGAAACTGCGATTATGACAGGTCGTTGATTTCTTAAATGGGCTTTTACAGCCAATGTAACAGATGTGTCACTTATGCCGTTTGCAAGCTTTCCCAAAGTGTTACCCGTACATGGTGCTACAACTAAAGCATCAAGCAGTTCCTTAGGGCCTATGGGCTCTGCGCCTGAAATTGTATATATTATATTTTCTTTACAGATACTTTCTATTTTGTCATTAAATTCTCTTGCTTTTCCAAATCTTGTGTCAGTTGTATATGCAGTATGTGACATAATAGGGATTACTCTATAACCCTCATTAACTAATTTCTCTATTTGTGGAATTACCTTTTTAAATGTGCAGAATGAACCGCAAAGGGCAAATCCCACAGTTACATTACTCAATTTTTATTCCTCCCTTTGCAGTTGTTCATCTATTTTTTTACCGATTAGCTCCCCTGCTGTTTTCGGCGTATATTTTCCCGGAAGTCCCAATGCTTTTATCACATCTACTGAATGTTTTCGTGCAAGACCTATGTCAAGTCCGTATGGCGCAGAGGCAAGTTCTATAATTTTACTGTCTTTTCTCATATTCTCCAGTGTTTCCTCATCTATAATATGTGATGGCACTGTATTAATAATTATATCGAAATTGTTTATAAGGCAAGGAAGTTGAGTTAAAGGTTCAGCAAAGCAACCGTTTGTAACAGCATTATTTCTCTGCATTTTATTTCGCGCAAAAATCGTCACATCACAGGAAAGTGCTTTAAGGACAGTGGCTGTTTCCTTCGCTACTTTTCCGTAACCTGTTATGGCATATTTACCCTGTGGCAAAACAAAATCAATGTGTTCAAGAATGATTTTCAATGCACCAAAAGCAGTAAGCACGGCATTTTCACCGATTAAATCCGTATTATAATAATCTATAAAAGGAATTTCCTTTTCAGAAAGTTGTGATAATATTTCACCTTTAATTATTCCACCAAAAACAAGATTGTTTTTACCGAGAAAGGATATGAGTCGGTCAATGGAAATCTCGCGTTTTGAAAAGGGCATAACTATAGTTTTATCATTTCGTGTGGCAGGTAATGGTAAAATAACAATTGAGTCATCAGAAATCATACCTTTCAATTTATCTGTGTCATCATCCCAATCAAAAAGACCATAAGAGGTTACATCATACCCTTTTTGCAACAGATATTCTTTAAGGTATTTCTGACGCTTATCTCCACCTATTATTACAATGTTTTTCATAAAAACAACCTCCTTGCCTACTACTATGGTATGTTTTTTTAGAAAAAAGGTGATTTAGGTGTTTAAATTTTTTAAGAAATATACTATAATATAAAATGGTGATTAATATGAATGAAATTTCAAAGGTTTTAAAAACTGTAAAAACAATACATTTCATCGGTATCGGTGGTAGCGGTATGTGTCCACTTGCCGAGATTCTTCATAGCAAAGGTTACACTTTGCAAGGCTCTGACAATAATGAAAGTTCAATCGTTGACCGTATCCGTAAAATGGGTATAAAGGTTATGATGGGACAAAAGGCTGAAAATATTGAAGGTGCAGAAATGGTAGTTTATTCTGCTGCTATTTCAAAGGAAAACCCTGAATTGAAGGCTGCATTTGAAAGTGGTATTCCTACATTCCAGCGAGCAGAATTATTAGGTGAAATCTCCCGTCAATTCAGCAACTGCATCGGTATCTGTGGCACTCACGGAAAGACAACGGTTACTTCACTTACAGTTCAGACAATGCTCGGGGCAGGTCTAGACCCATCTGCAGTTATCGGTGGTAAATTGCCACTTACAAACAGTTATGGTCGAGTAGGAAACACAGAAACTATTGTTATGGAATCTTGTGAATATCAGGATACCTTCCTTAAAATGAGCCCTGATGTTGCTGTTATTCTCAACATTGACGAGGACCATCTTGAATATTTCAAGACAATGGAAAATCTTATTTTAAGCTTCACTAAATTTGCAAATTCTGCAACAAAAGCTATTATTTATAATGGCGACGATAAAAACACCCTTAAAGCCATCGCTGACATTAAGGGTAAAGAGATGATTTCATTCGGTTTTAGTGATAAAAATGACTACTATGCTGAAAATATTGAAGAATATAAGGGTGCATTCACAAAGTTTGATGTAATGTACAAAGGTGAAAAGTTAGGAAGTGTTGAACTTTCAATTCCAGGAATCCATAATGTGCTCAATGCACTTGCTGCAGTTGCATCTGCAATTTATTCAGGTGCAGAATTTGAAGATTGTGTCAAAGGTTTACAGGAATTCAAAGGTGCAGGTCGTCGTTTTGAAGATTTAGGCACATACAACGGAATTGATTTCGTTGACGACTATGCTCACCACCCTGCTGAACTTAAAGTCACTCTTGAAGCAGCTATGAAAATGGGCTACAACACTGTATGGGCAGTTTTTCAGCCATTCACATATTCAAGAACTGCTATGCATTTCGATGAGTTTGTTGAAGTTCTTAAAATTCCTGACAGATGTGTTATGACTGAAATTATGGGTTCACGAGAAGTTAATACCTATGATATTTATACTTCCCAATTGGCAGAAAAAATTCCCGATTCCGTATGGTTCAATACTCAGGAAGAAGTTGCTGAATACGTTGTGAAAAACGCAAAAGCAGGAGATTTAGTTCTCACAATGGGTTGTGGTGACATTTATAAATCTGCATTTATGATGATTGAGAGATTGAAAAATGGTACAGTTTAATAACAGTTGGGATATTCTTTTAAAAGACGAATTCAAAAAGCCATATTATCTCAATTTGAGAAAATTTCTTGTGCAGGAATACAGAACACAGATAATTTATCCGCATATGGATAATATTTTCAATGCACTTAAATATACTGATTACAGGGATGTCAAGGTTGTGATTTTAGGTCAGGACCCCTATCATCAGCCGAATCAGGCGCACGGACTTTGTTTTTCTGTGCAAAAAGGTATCAAAGCACCTCCGTCATTACAGAATATGTATAAGGAAATTCACGCTGAATATGGCTATCCTATCCCCGACCACGGTGAGCTTACATATTGGGCAAAGCAAGGCGTTCTTATGATGAACACAGTTTTAACTGTCCGTGAAAGTCAGCCAAACAGCCACAAGGGAATGGGTTGGGAAATCTTTACGGATAATGTGATTTCGCTCCTTAACCAAAGACCTGAGCCGATGGTGTTTCTCCTTTGGGGTGCAAACGCAAGAGCAAAGACAAAAATCATTACAAATCCTAACCATTTAGTCCTTGAATCTGCACACCCAAGTCCACTTTCTGCATATAACGGATTTTTCGGCAACGGACATTTCAAAAAGGCAAACGAGTTTCTTCGTTCCCGTGGAATGGCAGAAATTGATTGGAAAATTATATAAATAAAGATTATATGTCATTCTGAGGAATGAAATGACGAAGAATCTCCGCAATTTATTCTTGTTTAGAAAAGTTTCTTCGCTACACTCAGAATGACACAGTAAATTAATCAGTACATAAAACTGACCGAACAGAGTGTAAATTCCGTTCGGTCATTGTATTTTATTCATATTGATATTCGTTACTGAATTTCTCAAGTAGACCATAAAACACATAAAATATAATTGCTCTTATGAATCTGAGAACAAATAAATAACGTTGTGTTGTGTCTGTTATCCCTTCAGAAAAGATGCTTGATATCCCAAAAATGCAAACTGCAAGTATCGTCAAACCATAAAACACTTTATGAGGAACACGATAACCGTGAAACGTTCCAAAAAGCAATGCAAAGGAAAAGAAAAACAAACCGTAATTTATAGGAGAATAATCCATTCCCTGTGCAAACAACATTACAAATCCTATAACAAAAGCGACAATAGTCAATGTTTTCTCTGCTTTGAATTTATAATTAAAAATCTTTAATAATCTGCACATAAAAATCGCTGTGAGTATTATCCAATATGCTCCAAATCCAAGAAACATAAGAAAACTTTGAATGCGAGCAATAAAAGAATCGCCATAAATTTTCAAGCCCAATACATTTGATATTCCCGAAGCACTCATAATTACACCATATATTGCTGAAAAAACGCCAAGAATACATATAACAATTGCACTTACAGGTGCAACCGAAAAACATTTTGATGACACAGGAGATTCAAAATTTTCCTTCGGCTTTTCCTCACCGTTTAGAATTTCATCAACGGTTATTCCCAATTCATTTGCAAGAGCTTGTAAAATCTGAATATCAGGCATTCCATCACCTGTTTCCCACTTAGACACAGCCTTATTTGTAATTTGTAGTTTTTCTGCTAACTCTTGCTGAGTCAGTCCAAGTGACTTTCTTTTTTCAGAAATGAATTGTCCAATTTTTGTATTGTTCATATTTATCCTCCTTTTCTGCTTTTAATATATCATTTTTCACAGAAAATGACAATCCTCGCAAATTAGAAACGAGTCCACGGAAAGTGGACTCGATGTTTTTCACTATTTTACAAAATATTCTAAGATATCTTCTTTTGATTCTGCAACAATTTTGCCTTGCGCATAGGTATCTCGTCCTCCACCCTTACCGTTAAAAGTTTTGTTGAGATTTTGCACTTTTTCACGAATATTATTTTCTTTGCTTGAAACAACATAAATATAATTATTATCGTCAGTATTTGAGAAAAGATAGCAATACTCAAATTCTTCAATCAACTCATTTGAGCAATTTCGCAACTCGTCGTAAGAAACGCCATCAATGAATACACAAGCTGTATTTCCTTTGATATACTTTTCCATTTTAAGTGAAGCCATTTCTGCCATAAGCTTTTTATTTTCTGTTTTAAGAATTGCAAGTTCA
>JAZSDZ010000140.1:0-30524 GCA_045531435.1 Candidatus Fimenecus sp. | reverse complement strand
TATTTTTACAACAATGAAAGAATACAACTAAAAACAAAACTGACTCCGCTTGAAAAACGAAATCAGTTTGTTGCTTAAAATTTAATATTCAACACCATAGGGGGTGTTTTTTGTGCTGTCCGCACAAATTGGGGCAGTTCATTACTACTCGGAGTTAATTTATCTATAGAGAAAATCTTAATATTTTTTTGAAAGGAGTTTTTCTGCTTCGTCCTTTGTGATTTTACCGGCATTACAGTCAGTCATAATCTGAACATCCTTGTCGTTAAGACGATAGAAGTACCAGATTGCACAAGCAATTGCAAGACCGAAGATTGGGAAAATGTTGTACGCAAACCAAATTCCGTCAAAAGCTGATGCAGGCTGTTGTGCAATTGCATTAATTTTTTCAAGTGCAGCAAAGTCAGCAGCATTGTCAAAAGAGATGAATCCATAAAGTCCTACAATAGCAAGCCATGCTGAGCCTGAAATTGCTGCTGCAAGTTTAACTGCAAATGTCTGAATTGCAAATGAGATACCCTTTGCTTCGATTCCTGTTTTATACTGACCGTATTCAGCACAGTCAGGAGTGAATGTGAATGCAAGAATACCGATAACAGCAAGTGGAATTGAACGAAGCATATATGTAATTGTGAAGAATAAGAAACTTTCTTTTGTGAGAAGAATAGGGAACGAAAGAACAAGAGCCGCAATAGCAGAAACTTTGAACACAAGAGCCTTGTCATATTTTCTGATAATCTTAGGAACAAGTAATGCCATAATGAGCTGAGGAGCTGCTGCAACTGTACCTGTAATAAGTGATGCAAGGGAATTTTCGTAGATGTAATATGCGAAAATCTGATGCATAGAGTTATAAGTCTGTGCCCCTGAGAAGAAAATGTATCCGAGATAATATATAAGAAGATATTTGTTGCTTACAACATATTTTATCATTCTTCTGACAGTGAATTGCTCTTCGTCTGTTGTCTGATATCTTTCCTTACCGACAAAGATAAGAGGTAACATTGTTGCCATAGCAACCACAGCAATTATGATACTTGCAACACCATAGCTTACGCCTACATCTTCACTTACAAGAGCAGGAACAATAACAGATGCAAGTGCAACACCAATACCTGCTGTAAGTCCCTTTACTGAAAGGATAGAGTTTCTTTCTTCGATATTGTTTGACATAGCAGTAACAAGACCGAAAGCAGGAACGTCACAAAGAGTGTATGCTGTATCCCAGATAATATAAGCGAGAGCAAACCATAAAACCTGAATAGATTCTTTTGAGTCAGTCGGGATAAAGAAAAGAGCAATGGTTGAAAGTGGAGTAATTATACAAGCAGCTTTAAGCCATGGAATATATTTCTTTCCGCTTTTAAACTTGACTTTATCAAAGATAACGCCGAAAATAGCATCATTGATTGCATCCCATACCTTAACGATACCCATAACAATGGAGCATGTAATCGGGTCAATCATGAAAGCTACAAAGGTAGGCAAAAAGCTTGCTACCATAGTGTAAATCATATTCTGTCCGAAGAAATAGGAATAATAGCTTTTTCTCTCGGCTTTTGTGGTTTGCCACAAAGGATTCTGTGGTTTTCTCTGAGTCTTTTTCATAAAAATTCTCCTTTTCCATACTATGTAAGATAGTATAACATAAACAACTATAGATTTCAACAAATTTGAATTTGTAGGATATCCCCAATAAATAGCCTTATTCTTTGGTACATATGCTTATTTGAACTTAAAATGTAGAAATTTATATTCTTTTGTGGTAAAATGGTGTCGGTTATTTTAGATGAATTATAAAAGGTGATTATTTTGGAATTTCTGACTAAAAAATATACTTTTGAATCGGCATCGAGGTTATGTGAAATATCTGCACAGAGTGCTGCACCTATTGACTATGGTTCAATTAAAGGTGTTGTACAGATTTCTCACGGTATGGCTGAACATTCAAATCGTTATGCTCGTTTCGTTATTGAATTATGTAAAGCGGGATACGCTGTGTTTCTCAGTGACCATGTGGGACACGGTTTGTCAGTTGCTGATAAGAGTAAGTTGGGTTATTTCGGTGAAAATGGAGAGGAAACTTTCATAGAGGATTTAAAGACTTTGTCCGATATTGCAAAAAGTGAATACCTTAATCAGCCTTTGTTTATGGTAGGTCACGGAATGGGAAGCCTTATTGCACGAAAATACACAGCAAAATACGGATACCTTCTTGATGGTGTTGTTTATACGGGAACAAGTGGTGAAAATCCAATGCTTGGAATCGGACTTCACCTTGCAAATACAATAATAAAACAGAACGGACTTGAATATCGCTCTGACCTTCTTGATACAATGGCTTTTGGTGCTTATAACAGAAAAACTAACAAGCGAACAGAGTGCGACTGGGCGTCCCGCGATGAGGCTGAGGTTGATAAGTTTATTGCTGACGAATTGTGTGGTTATAAATATACAGTAAGTGGTATGAAAGCGTTATTTATGACGCTTAAAGAGGTTTCATCAAAAAGATGGTACAACACTATTCCTTTGAGTATGCCAATTTATCTCCTTGCTGGTTCAATGGACCCTGTGGGTGATTATAGTAAAGGTGTTAAGGAAGTGTATAAGAAGCTAAAAAAGACTGGACATAAAAACGTTTCAATGAAAATTTACGAGGGTGCTCGTCATGAAATTTTTAATGAAATCAATCGTGATGAGGTATATTCCGATATAATTACGTGGCTTAATGAGAAGGTAGAAAAACATCAGGAAGAAATGCTTAAATCAACACTTGTAAAATCTATTGATGAGCCTGTTCTAACAATAGATACAACGGAATAAAAAACAACCGTAGGACACCTACGGTTGTTTTTTGTTACATATTCTTAAGTCTTTCGTATTCTTCATCGGTGATTTCAATAACACCACCGTGCTTGAATCCATAAGGGAAATTAAACAAGTCGGGGCATCGGGTAACATTCATATCGCCTGGTTTTGATGAAATAAATGGGACATATCCCATTTTTTCTTTTTCACAACCGAAGAAGTCAAAGAGGATACACCATCTTCCATCAGGAAGTGTGAAGCTTGTTCCTGCTTCATAAGAGCCGGGCCAATAAACTTCTTTTTCCATATATTCCTCAAAACCTTTGTCGTGTTCATAAGGCCCATATAAGTTATCAGATGTAGCGTGCATATTCATTGACGGATTGTGTGCATTTTTGTAGAACATATGGTAAACGCCATCAATTTTTCTTATGTGTGTATCAAGTATTTCATTGTCCTTTGTGAAAAAAAGTTTAGGCTTGGAAAATGTTTCAAAATCCTTTGTGGTTGAGCAATAAATTGACATATGCTTGTAATCATCTTCTGCAACTGTTGAACCCCAATGAATGAGATATTCGTCATTCTGTTCGTCATAAAATACTTCAGGTGCCCACATGCATCCAAAGTCATCACGACCAAAATGAACAAGTTTTTCTTCACTGAAATTCACAAGGTCCTTTGTTTTCCACATACGAAGGCACTTACTGCCTGTACGATTGATATTTGACCAATCAAGCTGTAAATTTTCGTCATAACGATTTGCGACACATAAATCAGTTGTAAGAATTACGAAACTTCCGTCACGATATCTTGCAATTTCAATATCACGACAACCTTTTTCACCAAGCGTTGCATTTAATATGGGATTTCCGTCATTAACTTTTTCCCAATTATATCCATCACTACTTACGCTGAAATATACCTGCTCACCATCAGGTGTAATCTTTTCTTTAAAATGCACAAATAAATATGCCATAGTCTTTCTCCTAAATTTTAAGTTTTGCAAGTCCGCCTTCACTTGTTTCACGATATGCAGCGTGAATATCCATACCTGTCTTTTTCATTGTTGTAATAACATTATCAAGTGAGATTTTTCTTGTTTCACTTAAAAAACTTGCAAGATTTACCGCGTTGATTGCTCTCATAGCAGCAACTGCATTTCTCTCAATGCAAGGGATTTGCACAAGTCCGCAAATAGGATCACAAGTAAGGCCTAAATGATGTTCAATAGCAATTTCGGCAGCATATTCAATCTTGCCTCGTTTAAGACCAAAAAGTTCACCAAGGGAAGCAGCTGCCATAGCACAAGCAGTACCGATTTCTGCCTGACAACCACATTCCGCACCTGAAATTGAGGCGTTTGTCTTAACAAGATTACCAATCAGACCACCTGTTGCGAGAGCTTGTAAAATCTGACGGTCTGTGTAGCCGTGCTTTAACTGCATATAGTAAAGTACAGCAGGAAGTACACCTGCAGCACCACAAGTAGGTGCTGTGACAATTCTGTGACCAGATGCATTCTGTTCACTTACTGCAAAAGCATAAGAGCAAACCTCTCTGTTTTCTCGTGTCTCTGCACTTTCACCAATATGCTCCATATTATAGAGATATTTTGCCTTTTTCTGTACCTCAAGTCCACCTGGGAGTATGCCTTCGTCTTCAATGCCTGTTTCAATGGCATTTTTCATTGTTTTCCAGACTTCACCCAAATAATCCCAGATATACTCACCTTCTACTTCGTCAACATATTGCCAAAGACGATATTTCTTTTCTTTGCAATAATCTTTAATTTCCTTGAAGGTGCTTAATGTATAGACAACAGGTTCTTTCGCAGAGGAATTTCCGTTAATTTCAATTCTTCCGCCACCAACGCTGAAAACACGGATGAAATCAGTCTGTTCACCATTTTTATATGCAAATAAATCCATTGTGTTTGGATGTTCAATATCTGTGTTGTCATAGTCAAATTCCACTTTGCAAGGGATAGGGGATAAAGTGCTTTCAATAACAGTATCAGTACAATGTCCTTTGCCCGTTTTTGCAAGTGAGCCATAAAGAATCGCTTTGAACTTGTCGGCGTCAGCATTCTTTTCCTTAAAAAGGACACAAGCCTTTTCAGGTCCCATAGTATGTGAGCTTGAAGGTCCACAGCCGATTCTGTAAAGCTGATTTAATGATTCCATACCTTTAGTCATAATTATACCTTAACCTTTACAACAACCTTATGACAAGCTTTTGCAGTATCAACTGCAACGCCGGGACAATGCAAATCGTTTGGATAAAGCACCATAAAACTGTTTTTTATAAGAGTAAGTGGCTCAGTTTTGCACTCGTAAAACCACACATCATTTTCCGGCTTTGCTTCTATTTCAGTTTTTTCGCAGGAAATAGGTGCAACACCGATGATTTCTTCTCCATCAACCATAAACTGAATGTCAATATATTTTTTATGGGCCTCTGAAACTATCTTGTCAGGGTCAGTTTCATAACGCTGTACCATATAGAAAATATCATCACTTAAAAGTTCATATCTTCCCAATTCCATTTTTGTGAAATCAGTTTCAGAAAGAAACTTAAGAGCGGTATAAACATTGCCTAAACCTTCGTAATTTTTTATGTTTTCAAGTGTATCAAAAATCATTAGAAATCACCTTTATTTTCTATAGTTGATAAGTTTTTCATAAAGTCTTTGACAGTTATTTTTGTCGTTATATGGGAAGAAATTATCAATTCTTTCACGATACACATCCTTTAACTGGCAGTCATTTTCCATATATTCGATAATACGGTCTATAGTGGAGTCAAGGTCATATTCAACCTCACCGAAACCATCACGGGTATAGTCAAAATAACCTGTTTTACATATATGGTCACCACCGAAGAATTCTTCAATGTCAAAGTGAGCATATATAATTGGTTTTTTAAGATATGAAAAGTCAAATGCTGCAGAAGAATAGTCAGTTAAAACAAGTGAGCTGTTTGCATAAATATCCTTGTATGCAGTTTTTACATCAAGAAATGAAACATCATCATTCTTGTCAAACAAATTAAGATGTGGTTGAAGTGTAGGGTGAGGGAAGAATGCTATTTTATAGCCGTATTTTTTTGCGGCAGCCATAAGTTTTTCGCTGTTTAACAAGCCATTGTAGAAAGTGAAAAATGCACTTTCTTTGAAATCAGGAACGAGAGTCCACACATCAGTCGCCAAATCCCATTTGCTTGCCAAATATCTGCGCCAAGTCGGCATAATTGTAATTTGCTTCTGTGAATTGTCATATAAACGGTCAAATCTTGGAAAACCGGTTAACCAGATATTATCTTTTGTGTAATGATAGTTTCCTTCGACAAATGATTTGTATTCGGAATTTGTTGCAGAAACAAGACCAAAGAAATTTTTATTATATTTGCCAAGCCAATTTGATACATCATTCTGTGTTATACCGTGCTGTAAGAATACAAATTTACAGTCACACCAGATATCCTTGAATGTGCAGATGCGATTTCCAATGGGGTTATAAATTTCATTCTCTGCATGGCTAGAAATAATATATTCACTTACAAGGGACAGAAATTTATGTTCCTTTGAGCCTTTTTCCACAACAGGACCAATTTTCTTCAAGCGTTCAAAATCTTCAGATTCGGGAAGAATAACATAACGGGCATCGACTTCTTTGTGATTTTCACGCATATAACGGAAGAATGCTTCACCATTGTCACCTGCGATAGATGCTCTATCAGAGATTAACCAAACAGGCTTGCGCTTAAAAAGTTTGTAAAGACGCAAATAAAGTCGAGTGAAAACAGCTTTTCTGCCACCGTATGTATTACGGATAAACAACTCTGCAAGAAGCTTTAATTCACGGGCGATTTTCCTTACAAGTGTAGCCTTTCTCAAATGAATGATGTTTTTGTCAGCAGAAATAATCCAGTTTTCTTTCTGACAATATGAATATTTGAAGGATGCACTTAATGGTGCAAAATATTTGAGAGAAAGTCTGCTGAGTCTTACCTCATGACCGTCGATGGTTGCTGTAACAGTCACATTGTATTTTTTACAGTCATCAAGAGGAATTTTTGCAGAAAATCCATAGATTTTAGAGATTTCCTTGCCCCACGCAGTAGTGTTTCTGTCCCTTTCAATATATTCACAAGGCATAGTATTACCGTTGACTGATACCGAAATCTGCATTTTATTGAATGGAAGATTGTAAATAGGAATAAAGCCCTCAAGTTCTAAAACATTGTCTTTTACATTGATAATTTCAACATTGACACGACATTTTGAGAATTTGAACTGTGCTTTATCAGAAAATTTATATATTAAATCATTTTTTGTTTTTACAACCTCAGGCTCCTGAGCATATTTTAATCTCATGGCGAAGATTTTGTGCTCGCGGAACATGTTTCTCTGAGCCATAATAATATCGTCGTCAATGTGCTTGAGTGATGATATTACAAGTTGAGTATATTCTTTGATTTCATATTCAGTTAAAAGTTCAAATGGGAGTTCCGGTTTTTTGATTCTCCATTGTAAGTCATAAACAAGAGTGTATTGAATAAATCTTGGCACTTCACCACATTTTTCAAGTGCATAATTTAAAATTTCCTGCTGGAAATATTTCATATATGGAAGATACCATTTTGGATTTTCAGCAGAAGTCTGAATTGCAGAAAGTACGCCTTCGCTTCTTCGTCTGTACATATACTTTGCAGAAGGGAGCACACCGAGAGTCTGTTTTTCCAATAATACCTTCTGCATAACCTGAGCATCTTCAGCGTAAGCCAAGCGAGTATCAAAACAAAGGTTGTCAAGAATCTCTTTCTTAACAAATGTGCTTGACATTGATAACTGGATGAAATTGTAATCTTCTTTAAGGTCAACAATTCTTTCGCCACCGCTGAATTTGTAATTAAGCGGATGTCTACCTCTGTATCCGTCAAAGAAAATCAAAGGAATTGAAACAACATCTGTTTCGTCGTAGTGGTTTTCAAAGAAATCCCATACCTTTGAAAGTGTGTCTTCTGTGAAAAGGTCGTCTGCATCAATGAAGTTTATATATTTACCTTCAACAAGCTCAAGACCTGCATTTCTTGCAGAAGAAACACCACCGTTTTCCTTATGGATAACAGTAATATTGTCAGGATATTTTTCTGCATATTCATCGCATATTGCACCGCTGTTGTCAGGTGACCCATCATCAACAAGAATAAGCTGAATATTCTCAAAACCTATATCCTGATTGATAAGACTTTCTATTGTTTCTGCAACATATAACTCAACATTATAAACAGCAGTAACAATGGAAAACTTGTATTTATAATTTGCCATATCCGTTTCCCCTGAATAAGTTATTTTTCAAATGATGATTTATGAGGAAATTTAGCCTCAAAAATATCAACTATTGTCTGTTTCTTTTCTTCAAAATCATCAGTTTTTGCATTGTCATTGATACACACGATTGAGTGCTGAGGATTTTTAAGGTCCTCGCAAAGATGTCTGAAGTTCTTATTCTTCACATGATAGCAGAATGCAAAATCACCGCGTCTTACATTGAATTTTCCGTCTGCCAACTGCCAATATTTCATAACCCATTGGTTTACATCGCCATTTTTACGAAATTTATGTAAGCAGGTTTCATTAAGTGTTTCGAACTCTTCTTCCCACACAGTTTCAAAAGTAGATTTAAGGAAATTGTTTGAAACGTGCTGATTATAAAATCCAGGGAACCAGAGCCATGGATAAAGAAGAACATTTTTAGTTACATTCATATATCCATTTTTTGGATGATACCATTTTTTCCAATGCTTTTTCATTACAATCTTTTTCTTGAAATGAGAATTGATAATAACAAGGTCAGCCGCGTGGAAAAATCCTGCACTGTCCTTGCCGAAATAAGTACAGTTTATTGCACCAACATCAAGCGGAAGACCATTTTTAAAGAAGTCCTCCGGTTTGACAGGCTTGTTAAGGAAGATATCGTCGTTAAAATAAACAAACTGCTCTGCCAAGCCTTCAATTCTGTGAAGATTCAACTCAATTGTGTGTGAACTGAAGGTTGGAAGGTATTCTTCAGGAATATAATCCTTATGGTTTACAATGTTAAGCTTAGGATGTGTTGTATTAAGCCAAGGTGGAAGGTGTCCCCATGTTACAAAGTGAATTTTGTTGACCCAAGGTGCATATTCTTCAACAGCTCTGAACCAATACTGTAGGTTGTCCCAATCACGAAAACGGACTTCGCTGTTTGCGCTTGTCACAACACTACCGTCATACTGCGCTTTTTCCTTACGCCATTCAGGGTCACTGCCGTCAACCCATATCATAACAAAATCTATCGGCTTGTTCATATCAGGTTTCATAAAAATCCTCTTTTCACTTCTCAAAGGATGATTTTTCAGGGAAATTGCGTTTGAACGCATCAATTACAATCTGCTTTTTCTCTTCAAAATTTTCTGTGTTTGTTGTGTCATTTATGCAGATAAGAGCGTGAGTTTTTTCATCTAATTCCTTGCACAAAGCATTAAACATTTCATCGTCAATATGATAGCATTGAGCAAAGGAGGCATCTCTTACATAGAATTTTCCTTCTGCCATCTGCCAGTATTTCATAACCCATTGGTTAACATCGCTCTTTTTACGGAATTTGTTCTGACAAGTTTCGTGAAGAGTGTCGTAAGCCTTGTCCCATACAGTTTTAAATGTGGATTTCAGGAAACTGTTAGGTGTGTGCTGACAATACATTCCCGGAAACCACGGCCAAGGGAAAAGAAGTGCAGTACGGATAACATTTTTAAATCCGTTTTTAAGGTTGAACCACTTTTTCCAGTCGCGTTTCATACATTGGTGTTTATTGAAATTGTTGTTGATAACTTCAATATCAGACCCGTGAAAATGTCCTGCACTATCATCGGCAAAATAGATACAATGTACTGCCGCTGTGTCGCAAGGAAGACCGTCTTTAAAGAAATCTTCAGGGTTTGTTGGCTTGTTTAAAAATGTATCGTCATTAAAATACACAAACTGTTCAGCAAGACCTTCAATTCGGTGAAGATTCAATTCAATTGTATGTGAACTGAAGGTTGGAAGATATTCTTCGGGAATATAGTCCCTGTGATTAACGATATTAAGTTTAGGATTTGTTGTGTCAAGCCAACTTGGCAAATGACCCCAGGTTACAAAGTGAATTTTGTTAACCCAAGGTGCATATTTTTCCACAGCCCTGAACCAATACTGAAGATTGTCCCAATCACGGTACCTTACTTCACTATTGGCTGTTGTAATAACGGAGCCGTCATATTCAGCTTTTTCTTTGCGCCATTCAGGGTCACTGCCGTCAACCCATATTATGACAAAATCTATCGGTTTATTATTTGGAGTATTCATAGCTTATTTCATAAATTCATCATATTTTGGAAGGACTTCTGCAGTTGTGCCATACATTTTCATTTCACCATCGTGAATCCAGAGAACATTGTCACAAAGGTTTTTGATTGTGTCTGAACTATGAGAAACAATCAGAACAGTTCTGTCCTCATTGGAAATCAATTCCTTCATTTTCGCATAACTCTTCTTCCTAAATTTAGCGTCACCAACAGACAAAACTTCGTCAATAAGCATAATATCTGTTTCAAGAATTGCAGTAATTGAGAAAGCAAGTTTTGAGTACATACCACTTGAGTATGATTTTACGGGACGGTCAATGAAATCGCCAAGCTCGGAAAATTCAATGATTTCATCAAGCTTTTCGTCAATAAATTCGCGTGAGAATCCTAAAAGCATACCAGAAAGGTAGATGTTTTCACGACCAGAAAGTGCATTCTGGAAACCAACGCCGATTGAAAGAAGTGAAATTGTGTTTCCGTGAAGGTCTATTTCACCTTCGTCAGGTGAGAAAATTCCCGCAATAGCTTTTAAAAGTGTTGATTTACCACTGCCGTTTTTACCCACAATACCTAAAATCTGACCTTTCGGAACATCAAAGGAGACACCTTTAACAGCTTCAAAGTACTTGGTTTTTGAATATGTTGAACGAGATACCAATGCTCTAAAGAAGGAAACCTTGTTCATCATACGATATCTGATTTTAACATTTTTTACTGAAATTGCAGTTTCGCTCATTTTGTGTCCCTCCTTGTTTATATTGTCTTAACGTAAGTGTTTTCGTGTTTGTAAATAGTTCTCACGCCGATTGCTGAAATTATAATTGAAATTACTGCCCAAATCAGAAGTGAAATATAATGAGGCTCTTTGTTGTAAAGGAGAACATTTCGCATATCTGTCATAATAAGTGCAATCGGGTTACAATGGATAAGAAGGTTACCGATAAGCTCATTTTTAGGTAAAATTCTTGTTTCGATTGAATAGAAAATACCTGAAATATAGAAGCCTAACTGAAGTGCAACCGTAAGCACATTCATAAGGTCCTCAACGAAAACACCGAAGTGTGTAACGATTGTTGTGCAAGCAAAAGTTATCATAAAAAGGAGCAACCAGAGAGGAATTACCCAAAGTGCTTTCCATGTAACAGGTACACGATAGAAAATCATAAAGAGAACTGTAAGTGCACATGAAACAAACATCTTGATACCGAAAATTGCTTCCTTTTCAAGGATGAATATGAATTTTGGTATGTAAACCTTTGTTACAACGCTTTTCTTTTCCTGGACAAGTCTTACACCTGCTTTAACGGTTTTTTGGAAAAATGTCCATGTATTAAGACCTATGAAAACGAATACAGGGAAGTACTGTTCACGGCTACCGAAGACATATACTGCAACAAAGGAATAAACAAGCATATAAAGCAACGGGTCGAGAATCCACCACATCCAACTTAAGAATGAACCGGCAACCTCAGCCTTCATTCCGGATTTCGCAGCAAAAATTGTGTAGTTGGCGAATTTTTTAGTATCATTTATAAATCTTTTCATAAATAATCTCACTTCCATTAGGTTAAGTTTATATAGATATTATATTATACCATTATGTTGTAATATTTTCAAGTGTTGTAACTGTATTGTAATACACTTGATGTGTTTGACAATAAAGAATTTATGCTTTATAATCCAATGTGGCGGAGGTGGGTTGTTTTGACTCCTTTTATAAGCATTATTATGCCGGTTTACAATGTGGAAAAATATATACAAAAAAGTGTTGAATCTGTACTTGCACAGACTTTTACTGATTTTGAATTGTTGTTGGTTGACGACTGTTCACCTGATAATAGTGGAAAAATCTGTGATGAATTTGCAAAGAAGGATTCGCGAATAAAGGTTGTTCATTTTGAAAAAAATGGTGGCGTTTCCAATGCACGAAATGTAGCGATGACTATGGTGCAGGGGAAATATCTGTGTTTTCTTGACAGTGATGACCACTTTGACAATAATATGCTTCAGACACTTGCGGATTCAGTTGAGAAAAATCCTGCTCAGGTTGTGATTTTCGGTGTTGTCGAGGAATATTATGATGAAAATGGTCAACTTAAAAATACAAAAACAGTTGCATATGAAGATAGAATAATTCATAATCAGCAGGATTTGAGAAATGAAATTTTAAAGTTGGAAGCACTTGACTTATATGGATATCCCTGCAATAAAATGTATGAAGTTAAGTATTTAAGGGAAAGTAAGGCTGTATTTCCGAAAATGAAATTCAATGAAGATATCATCTTCAATATTGATTTCTTTATGGATGCAAAAACCTGTAACATTCTGAATTTTGCGCCTTATCATTATGTAAAACATACAGGTAGTAAAACAGGAAGCTTTATTCCTACCTATTTCAAGGATATAATGGTCAAAATCGACAGAATGTACTCTCAGTTTGAATATTGGCAGATGCTCAACAGCGAAAATCTTGAATTTTTAGCATTGAGATATACGCGATATCTTTTTTCTGCACTTGAACGAAACTGTGACAGCCGTGCAGATATGACTCATAAAAATCGAAAAGAATTCATTAAAACAGAATTTGATTCCGAACGATACAAAAAACTTTCAAAGTATCTGAGAGGTAATGGCTTTATCGGAATTATGGCAAAAACTCTTGGAACAGAAAGCGGTTTTCTCTGTTTATTATTGGCAAGAACAATATGTATTGTAAAAAGATTTATGCCAAAGTTATTTACAAAAATAAGCTAAAAAAAGAGGGACTTAACCGAAATGGTAAGTCCCTTTAGTGTTGTAATCAGCAATATTTTTTTGTGATTTCTTTCATCTGTTCCATTTTGCGTTCCATATCGGCAACTAATTTGAACTGAGTACGGCAACGGTCAAGATTGTGTTCAGGACGGGAGGTCTTGAAATATACATCACCGTCAAGATAGTCGGCAAGGAAACGGATGCCACATTCGTATGTCATCATTTTAGCACCGAATGGTAAAAGTTCCTTTTCAAGGTCGGTAAGGGAATCCTTTGCACTGCTGAGATATCCCTTTACATATGCCTCATAAAGCGAAAGACTGAGACTTACTTTTGAAAGGTCTTTTTCATCTTCGGCAGCAGTATTTGCACCAGAACGGATACTATCACCGAAATCATAGAGTGAAAGTCCCGGCATAACCGTGTCAAGGTCGATAATGCAGATGCCCTGATTGGAAATGTTATCAAAAAGAATGTTGTTGAGCTTTGTATCGTTGTGAGTAACACGGAGAGGAAGCTTACCCTCTGCAATCATATCAACAAGAACATGCGTGTCAGACTCACGCTCAAGTGCGAATTGAACTTCAGCAGTTGCAGTGTCAAGTCTGCCCGATTTATTTTCTTCGATTGATTTTTTCAGTGCTTCAAATCGTGCTGCAGTATTGTGGAAGTTTTCAATTGTTTCAGCAAGAGAAGAACCGTCAAAATCAGCGAGGATTTTCTGAAATTCACCAAAAGCAACACCTGCATTATAGAAGACTTCTTCGCTATCAATTGTGTTGAAGGTATAAACATCATCCACAAAGACATACACGCGCCAACATTCATTATTGGTGTCGATATAGTAATATTTGCCGTCTTTACAAGGACAGAAATGTAATGTTCTTCTTTCAGCGTCGGGAACATTGTTTTCTACATTTTTTCTTGCAATATGACTTGTAACAGCCACAATGTTATTCATAAGCTTATCAGGATTCTTAAATACAACAGTATTAACTTTTTGAAGAACGTATTTCATAATTTTTCCGTTTTCTTCAAAAATAAGGTTATATGTACTGTTAATATGTCCGTTATTAATTTTTTCATATCCGGTAAAAATACCATTCAATGCGAAATTATCGCATATTTCTTCAATGTTAAAAGGCCTTTTAGCCATTTTTCACACCTCACAAATGCATTTTAGAAATAAAATTGCGTCAAGTCATTATATATCTTTATGTAAAAATAGTCAATGCACAATTTATACAATAAATTATACAGTAATTGTGGAAAAATACTCTTTACATAAATGCAATTTTAATGTAAAATAAACTAAATATGGTAGTCGGTGAATTGGGATTACCACGGAGGTGTTTTATTATGGAACCAAAATATAAAAGAGTACTCTTAAAGGTAAGTGGTGAAGTTCTTGCCGGTGACAAAAAGCACGGCTTTGACTTTGACACAGTAAACAGCGTTTGTGCTGCTATCAAGGAAATGGCAGATTTAGGCACAGAGGTTGCTATCGTTGTTGGTGGTGGTAATTTTTGGAGAGGTCGTTCAAGTGGTGATATGGACAGAACAAGAGCTGACCATATCGGTATGCTTGCAACTGTTATGAATTCGCTGGCACTTGCTGATTCTCTTGAACAGTTAGGTGTTATTGTAAGAGTTCAGACAGCCATCGAAATGAATAAGATTGCTGAACCATATATCAGTCATCGTGCAAAGCGTCATCTTGAAAAGGGCAGAGTTGTTATTTTCGGTTGCGGAACAGGTAACCCATTCTTCTCAACTGATACTGCAGCAGCGCTTCGTGCGGCTGAAATTGATGCGGATATTATTTTCAAGGCTACAAACGTTGATGGCGTTTATGATAAAGACCCTAATCGTTTTGACGACGCAATCAAGTATGATGTAATTACTCATCAGGATATTTTAAGCAAGGGACTTGCTGTTATGGACAGTACAGCAGCATCTCTTTGCAGAGATAATAAGATTCCACTTCTTGTTTTCAATCTTCAGCAGCCTGAAAACATGGTTAAGGCTGTTAAGGGCGAAGTTGTAGGTACACTTGTTGTTGACGAAAAATAATCTATAAAAAGGGAGAATATTTATGAATACAGTTTTTGACGCAATGAAAGAAAAAATGAATAAAACAATTACAGTTCTTGAAAAAGAATTTGCTTCTATGAGAGCCGGTCGTGCAACTCCTGCAGTTCTTGACAGAATTCAGGTTGATTACTATGGCGTTCCAACACCAATTCAGCAGATGGCTGCCGTTTCAGTAAGTGAAGGTAGAATTCTTGTTATTCAGCCATGGGATGTAAGTACAATCAATCCTATTTCAAAGGCTATTCAGGCTTCTGATATCGGTATTAACCCGATGAATGACGGCAAGGTAATTCGTCTTACATTCCCACCTCTTACAGAGGAACGCAGAAAGATGCTTTGTAAGGATGTAAGCAAGACTGCTGAGGAATCAAAGGTTGCAATCCGTTCAATCCGTCGCGATGCTATCGACAAAATCAAGGCAATGAAGAAAAACAGCGAAATCACTGAAGATGACCAGAAGAATGCTGAAACAAAGATTCAGAAGATTACAGATGATTTCATTAAGGAAATTGATGTGATTGCTGACAAAAAAGAAAAAGAAATTATGGAGATATAATCAAGTTGCGGGCGGATATTTCCGCCCTGATTTGCTTATTTTATGAATATGATGGAAAATAATATACCTGAATTTTCAGTTTTGCCAAAACATATCGGCATTATTATGGATGGTAACGGCAGATGGGCAAAACAGAGAGATTTACCAAGATATAAGGGGCATATTGAAGGGGCAAAAACTTTCCGTAAAATCGGTGAGTTTGCCGCTGAAGTTGGTGTAAAATGCCTGACCTTCTATGCTTTTTCAACTGAAAACTGGAAGCGTCCTCAAGAGGAAGTTGATGCAATTATGCAGTTGTTCAGAGAATATCTTATTGAGGCAGAAGAAAGAAAAGAAGAAAATAAAGAAAAGGGTATAAGCCTTCGTTTTATCGGCGACAGAACGGGAATTCCTGAGGATATTCAGGCTCTTATGGAACATATTGAAAATGAAAGTCAGTATGAAACAAAGGTAATTTTAAATCTTGCGGTTAATTATGGTGGTCGTCACGAAATTACACAGGGTGTGCAGGAGATTGCGAAGAAAGTGAAGAATGGTGAAATCGCACCGGAGGATATCACGGAAGAAATGATTTCAAAGAGTCTTTATACAAAGGATGTTCCTGACCCTGATTTGATTATCAGACCAAGTGGTGAGTACAGATTGTCGAATTTCTTGACATGGCAGTCAGCCTATGCAGAATTCTGGTTCTCAAATGTACTTTGGCCTGATTTTACAGAAGAAAACCTTTGTGAAGCTTTAAGGGAATTTGAAAAACGAAACAGACGTTTTGGTGGGGTATAAAACAATTTGAAAGAGGACTTTTTATGGCAAAAAGAATAGTTTTTGGTCTCTTGTGGACTGCAATCGGAATTTCTGCACTTGTGTTTATGCATACGTGGTTTTTCCTGGCTTTTGCAATGTTTTTGTGCTTTATGGCAACATATGAGCTTAATCGTTCATGTGGTTTAAAGAATAAACCTGTAATGATTTTAAGCGTTGCAGTTTCAACTTTGTTCCCTGTTTACTATGAATACGGACATTATTTGCAGGAAATAGATAGACTTAATCTCAAAACAGAATATCTCATAACAATATACATTCTTGTATTGTGCTTCCTTATGCTTCACAATCACAGGGAAACGAAATTCTCTCAGATATCATTTGTGGTGATATCGTCACTTTGTGTGCCGTTTGTCTTTACAAGACTTATGTATTTCAGAGATATTGCAGTGTATTATCCTGACAGAGGATATACAAATGCTCACGGTATTTTCCTGATTCTGTTTATCCTTTTCTCTGCGTGCTTTACAGATACATTTGCGTATTTTACAGGCAGCTTTCTTGGAAAGCATAAACTTTGCCCTGAAATAAGTCCTAAAAAAACAGTTGAGGGTGCAATCGGTGGCGTATTAGGATGCATTCTTTCAAATATAATCCTTTATGCAGTTTATGATAATTTCATTTTTGAAAATCCGATTCATAACTATTTCCCAATCGTTGTTGCATCGGCGATAACATCAATCGTAGGCATGTGTGGCGATCTTACAGCGTCACTTATTAAGCGCAATTACGGCATAAAGGATTTTGGTAATCTTATCCCCGGTCACGGCGGAATTATGGACCGTTTTGACAGTATTCTTTTTGTTACAGCTGCATTCTATGCAGTATTCAACATCTTTGAGGTGTCAATATAAAATGACTAAAAATTTAAGTATTTTGGGCTCAACCGGTTCAATCGGTACACAGAGCCTTGAAACAGCGAGAAAGTGCGGCTACTCTGTGTCCGCGCTTTCGGCATATTCTAACGTAGATTTAATAGAGGAGCAAATCCGTGAATTTAAGCCGAAAATTGCTGCATTGGTCGATGATAATGCCGCAAAAGAGCTTAAAAACAGAGTGGCTGATACAGACACAAAGGTGCTTTCAGGCATTGAAGGTGTATGTGAATGCGCAGCTGTTGACAGTGCTGATACAGTAATCAATTCTGTTGTCGGTATGGCAGGTCTTAAACCTACTCTTACAGCGATTGATGCCAACAAAAAAATTGCTCTTGCCAATAAAGAAACTCTTGTTGCAGGTGGACTTCTTGTAACAACAAATGCAAAGGAAAAGAATGTGGATATTCTTCCCGTTGACTCCGAACATTCTGCAATTTTCCAATGCTTACAGGGACAACCTACTAACCGAGCATTAAAGAGAATTATCCTTACGGCAAGTGGTGGACCTTTCTTCGGCAAAACAAAAGAAGAGTTAAGTAAAGTAACAGTTGCAGATGCTCTTAAACACCCTAATTGGAGTATGGGACAAAAAATAACCATCGACTCTGCTACAATGATGAACAAGGGTCTTGAACTTATTGAAGCAGTATGGCTTTTCGATGTTCATCCGTCAAAAATTGAAATTGTGGTGCATAGAGAAAGTATAATTCATTCTGCTGTTGAGTATGATGATAATGCAGTAATAGCGCAGTTGGGACTTCCTGATATGAAAATCCCTATTCAGTATGCGCTCACATACCCGGAAAGAATTGAATCTCTTACGGGTGAACTTGATTTGACACAACTTGGTACTCTTACATTCTATAAGCCTGATTATGAAACATTCAGATGTATGGATATCTGCCGTGAGGCAATTACTCGTGGTGGCCTTTATCCTGCATTTACAAATTCAGCAAATGAACAGGCAAATCTTATGTTCAGAAAAGGTGAAATCGGATTTTTACAGATTGCTGAATTAGTTGAAATGGTTATGAATGAAGCACCAAAGATGAATACTTATACAGTTGATGATGTCTATGAGGCAGATACACTTGCAAGACAGTTGGTCATCAGATACGCAAAACAGTAATTTTAGAAAGCAGTGATTTTTTGGAACTCTGGTCAAAGGTGTGGCCTTTTTTAGTAGCAATATTATTTTTTGGACTTCTCATTTCAATTCACGAGTTGGGACATTTCACATTTGCAAAGCTTTTTAAAGTAAAGGTTAACGAGTTTGCACTTGGAATGGGTCCTGCCATTTTCAAAAAGAAAAAAGGTGAAACGATATACGCACTCCGACTTCTTCCTATTGGTGGCTATGTAAGTATGGAAGGTGAGGACGAGGAAAGCACAGATGAAAATGCGTTTAACAAAAAAAAGGTATGGCAGAAAATTATAATTGTTGCTGCCGGTGCCATAATGAATCTGATTTTAGGCGTTGTTATTGTTGCTACCTGCCTTTCAATGGAAGATTTGATTGGCACAACTCAGATTGTGGATTTTCAGGAAAATGCAGTAAGTCAGCAGTCAGGTCTTATGGTAAATGACCAGATTATGGGAATTGACGGTCATAAGGTTTTTTCCGATATGGATATTTCATTTCTTATGACAAGAAGTGAAGACGGCATTTTTGATATGACTGTCCGTCGTGACGGCAAGGTAGTTGAACTTTCAGATGTTAAGTTTGAAACAACCTTTGAACAGGGCTATGCAATAATAAAATATGACTTTATCATTCTTGGCAAAGAGCCTACATTTTTGGGTGTAGTCATAAATGCAGTTAAACAATCCATATCAATAGGTCGATTGGTATGGTTAAGTCTTTTTGACCTTGTAACAGGAAGGTTCGGGCTTTCCGATTTATCGGGACCTGTGGGAACGGTAAATATTCTTGCGGATGTGGCATCTTCAGCGGCACAAAGTCGTGCAAATCTTATTTCTGCATTGAATTTAATGGCATTTATTTCAATCAATATTGGATTGTTCAATTTGTTGCCATTACCTGCACTTGACGGTGGACGACTTTTCTTCCTTTTGATTGAAGGAATCCGAAGAAAACCAATAAATCCAAAATATGAGGGATATGTTCACGGTGCAGGACTTGTGCTTTTACTCCTTCTTATGGTGGTAGTAACATTTAATGATATTTTAAATCTTATAAAAACATAGGTGTAATTATGATAGAACGCAGAAAAAGCCGTGTTGTAACGGCAGGAAATTTAAAAATTGGTGGGGACAACCCTATTTCAGTTCAGTCAATGCTCAATGTTATTGCAGAAGATGCAGAGGGTAATGTAAGACAAGCATTGGAGCTTGAGGAAGCAGGTTGTCAGATTATCCGTCTTACTGTGCCGAATAAGGAAGCGGTAAGAACATTGTATGCAGTAAAAAACGCAGTAAATATTCCTGTTGTTGCCGATATCCATTTTGATTATCGTTGTGCTTTGGAAAGCGTTGCAGCAGGTGTTGATAAAATCAGAATCAATCCGGGAAATATCGGTGATGATGAAAAAGTAAGAGCAGTTGCAGATACTTGTCGTCTTCATAGTGTGCCTATCCGTATTGGCGTTAACTCAGGTTCACTTGAAAAAAATCTTCTTGCAAAATATGGTTCACCAACGCCTGAGGCTATGGCTGAAAGTGCTATGTATCATATAGGACTTCTTGAAAAATTTGATTTTAACGACATTGTTGTGTCAATTAAATCATCTGATGTGCAGAAAATGGTGAATGCATACAGAATGGTTGCAGATATGTGTGATTATCCGTTGCACCTTGGTGTTACTGAAGCAGGTACGCATAATATGGCACTTGTAAAGTCAAGTATCGGTATAGGCTCACTTCTTCTTGACGGTATCGGTGATACAATCCGTGTTTCAATGACTGCTGACCCTGTAACAGAGGTTAAGGCAGGTTTTGATATTTTAAAGGCAGCAGGAATAAAAACTGACTGTGCCCAGATTGTGTCTTGTCCTACTTGCGGACGAACCAAGATTGACCTTATCGGACTTGCTGATAAGATTGAAAAAGCACTTGTAAATTATGATAAGCCTATTAAGGTGGCTGTAATGGGTTGTGTTGTTAACGGACCCGGTGAAGCAAAAGAGGCTGATATCGGTGTTGCAGGTGGCGATGGTTGTGGTGTTATTTTTAAACATGGCGAAGTACTTAAAAAAGTAAGTGAAAATGAAATAGTAGATGAACTTTTAAAAGAAATAGAGAAAATATAATGGTGAAAGATATATGGCAATAGTAAAATCACTTTTTGGTGAGTATTTAGACTGTGGACAGAATCTTGATTTTGCCATGGCAGAGATTGTGGGATTTGTTATTTCTTACGAGCATATGAGCGCAAAGCTCACCATAAAACCCTACAAAAAATTTGAAAAAGAAAGAATCAAAGCCCTTGAAAAATCTCTTTCAGGGGCTGTTGGTGTTAAAATAACTATTGTTTGTGACGAATCAAGAACAGGCTTCCTTACCGAATATATGCCGATGGTAGTTGAAATTTTAAGGGACAGAATTGTTGTTGCAAACGGATATTTTAACAATGCAGAATATAGAATTTCAGACAGAGAATTAAAAATTCACCTTAAACAAGGAGGAAAGGAAATTCTCAGCTCTGCTAATTGTGAAAAAGAAATAGAAAGAATTATAAAAGCTATCTTCGGCGTGGAATATGCGGTAGTTTTGTGTCAGTCAGATGACTTTAATACTGAAATGGCACTTGATAGTATGCAGAAAAAGGCTGATGAGGAAATTCGCAGAGAAAGAAAAATCTATCAGCCTGAAGAAATACAGCAACCTGACGAGCCAAAGCCTCACATTGTTAAAGAGGGATTCCCACTTTTTCTTGAAACACAAAAGCCTATATATGGTGGGATTATCCGTACAGGCAAATTGCAAAATCTTAAAGATGTCAGCGTTGATGACGGTGCAGTTTCCGTCTGGGGTGAGGTTTTTGGAATCAACGTGCGAACAACCCGTGACGGGAAGAGCAATATTATCAATTTTAATATTACAGATAAGACGTACTCATATACAGTAAAGATTTTTGAAGCCTGTGAAAAAGCAAAGTCATTTTTAGGCGCTTTAAGTGAAGGTATAACTGTGCTTGTATATGGCAGAGTGAATTTTGATAAATACACAGGTGAAACTATAATTGATGCAACCTCAGTCAACACTGTAACTCAGATTAAAAAGCAGGACAACGCAGAAAAAAAGCGAGTTGAACTTCATTTACATACAAATATGTCTGATATGGATGGTATGACAAGTGCTGATAAGCTTGTAAAAAGAGCAATTCAATGGGGACATCCTGCTATTGCAATTACTGACCACGGTAATGTGCAGGGTTATCCTGATGCTATGAAGGGTAAGGGCAAGGATGATATCAAACTGATTTATGGTGTTGAAGGTTATCTTATTGATGATATCGGTGAGCCTGAAACTCCTTGGCAGAATTTACCAAGATATCATATTATTCTTCTTGTACAGAATAAGGTAGGTCTTAAAAATCTATATAAGCTTGTGTCACTTTCTCACACAAAATATTTTCATAAGAGACCTTGTATTCCTCGTTCAAAGCTCAATGAGTTAAGAGAAGGCATTATTCTTGGCTCTGCTTGTGAAACAGGTGAACTTATCAAGGCAATTCTCTTTGAAAAAAGTGACGAAGAAATTCTTAAAATTGCTGATTATTACGATTATCTTGAAATTCAGCCTGACGGAAATAATAAGTTTATGATTGAAAGTCAGTCTGACCCTAATGCAAAAAATCCTGACAGAAATAAAGAGTACAATAAAATCAAGTCGTTTGAAGATATTCACAACATCAACCGAAAAATTATACATATAGGTGATAAACTGGGTAAGCTTGTCTGTGCAACAGGTGACGTTCATTTTATGGACCCTGAGGATGCTGCCTTCCGTGCAATCCTTATGGCGGGTAAAGGCTTTGATGATGCTGATGACCAGGCGCCACTTTACTTTAAAACAACAGAAGAAATGCTCAATGAGTTTGCTTATCTTGGTGACGAAACAGCATATGAGGTCGTTGTTACAAACACAAATAAAATTGCAGATTTGATTGAACAGGTAAGACCTATTCCTGAAGGCACATTCCAGCCATCTATTCCCGGTGCAGAGGATGAACTACGTCAGATTTGCTGGGACAAGGCAAAGGAGTGGTATGGTGACCCTGTGCCTGAATATGTTGCCGACAGACTTACACGAGAACTTGAATCTATCATCAAACACGGTTTCGCAGTTCTTTATATTATCGCACAAAAGCTTGTATGGGACTCTGAAGCCCACGGCTATCACGTTGGTTCACGAGGTTCGGTTGGTTCTTCCTTCGTTGCTACAATGGCAGGTATTTCTGAGGTTAATCCTTTAGCACCTCACTATCGTTGCGGAAAGTGTCGTCATAGTGAATTTTTCCTTCACGGTGAATATGGCTCAGGCTTTGATATGCCACCTAAAAAATGTCCTCATTGTGATGTGGATATGATTCGTGACGGACACGAAATTCCATTTGAAACTTTCCTTGGCTTTCACGGAGATAAAGCACCTGATATTGACCTAAACTTCTCAGGTGACTATCAGGGTAACGCTCATAGATATACAGAAGAGCTTTTCGGTCGTGACCACGTTTTTAAAGCAGGTACTATAGCAACAGTTGCTGATAAAACTGCTTTCGGTTATGTGAAAAAGTATCTTGAAGAGAGAGGACGCACAGTAACTCGTGCAGAAGAAGAAAGACTCACAAAGGGTTGTACGGGTATCAAGCGTACAACAGGTCAGCATCCAGGCGGTATGGTTGTTGTGCCTAATGAATTTGATGTTTATGATTTTACAGCAGTCCAATTTCCTGCAAATGATACATCTTCTGATATGGAAACAACTCACTTCGACTTCCGTTTCCTTCATGATACAATTTTAAAACTTGATATTCTCGGTCATGATGTGCCTACACTTTATAAACATCTTGAAGATATGACAGGAATTCCTGTTATGGATGTTGATGTCTGTGACCCGAAGATTGTAAGTCTTTGTACAAGTCCTGAGGCGTTGGGACTTACTCCTGACGATATCGGCGTACAGACAGGTACTCTTTCAATTCCTGAAATGGGTACGGACTTTGTTCGTGGTATGCTTATGGAGGCACAACCCAAATGCTTCTCCGACCTTTTACAGATTTCAGGACTTTCACATGGTACTGATGTTTGGCTTGGTAATGCGCAGGAACTTATTAAAAACGGTACTTGTACAATTTCCGATGTTATCGGTACTCGTGACAGTATTATGACATACCTTATGCATAAGGGACTTGACTCAGGTCTTGCGTTCAATATCATGGAAAAAACAAGAAAAGGTATTGTTGCAAAGGTTGGTTTCCCGGAAGGTGCAGAAGAGGCAATGAGAGCTTGTGATGTTCCTGAATGGTACATGGAATCCTGTAGAAAAATCAAGTATATGTTCCCTAAAGCCCACGCTGCTGCCTATGTTATTGCTGCGCTTCGTCTCGGTTGGTACAAAATTTATAAACCGACGGAATATTACACAGCTTTTTTAACTGTCCGTGGCGGTGACCTTGATGCTGTAACAGTTGTTCAGGGCAGAGATGCAGTGAAGAGAAAAATGGTTGAGCTTCACGGACCTCTTAATGCTGAGCCGAAGGACAGAAAACCAATGACAACCAAAGAAAAAGACCAGTTTACTGCTTTGCAGGTTGTCAATGAAATGATGGCAAGAGGAGTAGAATTATTGCCGGTTGATATTTATAAATCCCGTGCAACGGTTTACTTTATTGAAGACGGAAAAATCAGAATGCCGTTTTCTGCTTTGTCAGGTGTCGGCGAAAAGGCTGCACAGGAAATTGTGAGACGAAGAGAAGAAAGTGATGGTACCTTTGTTTCTGTTGACGATTTTCAGTCAAAGACAGGTGCTTCAAGTGCTGTTATTACAGCTCTTAAAGAAGTTGGTGCATTTGGTGACTTGCCTGAAACTGCACAAATCTCTTTCTTTGGATTTTAATATATTTGTAAATTATTATGCTTGACTTATATGCTTTATTATGATAGCATAGTAGCACGCTAAAGCGAAAACAATAGAAGGAACAATTTTTAATGAAAAACTATTCTAAAATTACTCCAGAGGGAACAAAAGATTATCTTGCACAAGAAAGCCGTGCGCTTCGTTGTGCAGAAAAAAGACTTTCCTCTGTATTTAAATCAAAAGGTTATGAAAAGGTAATGACACCAACTGTTGAATTTTTTGATGTGTTCAATCGTGAAAGTTCAGGTTATAACCCTGAGGATTTGTACAGTCTCACAGATTCATACGGAAGACTTCTTGTACTTCGACCTGACTCAACACTTCCTATTGCGCGTCTTGTTTCAACACGATTCCAGAATGCCCGTTTACCACTTCGACTTTATTATAATCAGAATGTTTTTGTAAGACAGAAAAATCTTACAGGTAGAAACGATGAGGCAACACAGACAGGTATTGAGCTTATGGGTGCATACGGACTTCGTGCAGATTTAGAGGTTATTATAACTGCAGTTGAGGCTATTGAAAACTGCACATCTGCAGATTTTAAGCTTGAAATCGGTCATGCAGGATTCTTTAAAGAGCTTTGCAATAAACTCAATGTAAATGAAGAAACTATCAGTTTAATTTACGATTGTGTTGAAAGCAGAAATTTCGTTTCTCTTAACAATATTCTCGACAAAATCGGCAAAAATGATATAACTGACTGTATCCGTAATCTTCCAAGATTTTTCGGTGGACTTGAAATTATTGAAAAAGCAAAGCAGATTGACTTAGGTGACGAGGGACAAAAGAGTCTTGATTACTTAAAGGAATTATATGTGCTCTTATGTGAAGCGGGACTTTCAGACAAAATCGTTATTGATTTAAGTCTTGTTAATCGTACAAATTACTATACAGGTATTACTTTCAAAGGATATTTGCAGGGTAGTGGCATTTCAGTTGTTTCAGGTGGTCGTTACGATAGCCTTGGTGCTGAATTTGGCAGAGATATGCCGTCAACAGGTTTTGGTATTGAAACAGGTGCATTGGCTTCTGTTATGCTTTCGCGAAATGAGCTTGATGAAGAAAAAGTGCCTGAAATCATTGTATTCGGTGAAAAAGAATATATTGTCAAAGCACTTGAATATTCAAAAAATCTTCGTGCAGATGGCATTTACTGTGAAAACAGTACATTTGAAACCTACGAAGAAACAAAGGAATATGCAGTTGCTAAAGGTATAAAGAAAATTTGTATAGTAAGTGAAAATGTAAGGGAGGAAATATTGTGAGAAAATTAAGAATTGCCCTTACAAAAGGTCGTCTTGAAAAGAAAAGTGTGGAACTTTTTCAGAAAATGGGAATTGACTGTGATGAGCTTATTAACAAAGGTAGGCGACTGATTCTGACAGCAGGTGATTATGAGGTTGTCCTTGCAAAAGCAGCCGATGTTATTACATATGTTGAACATGGTGTCTGTGATATCGGCATTGTTGGTAAGGATACAATCGTAGAAAACGGTAAAAGTTTCTATGAAATGACTGATTTGAATTTAGGGAAATGTGATTTCGCACTTGCAACTCAAAAAGGTGTTGATTTTTATGACGGTTTTAACACAAAACGAATTGCTACAAAATATCCTAACATTACAAAAGCATATTTTGAAGGCAAGGGAATGGATATAAAGATTATTAAAATCGAAGGTTCAGTCGAGTTAGCTCCACTCTTAAACCTTGCTGACGGTATTGTGGATATTGTTGAAACAGGTACAACACTCAAAGAAAACGGACTTGAAGTAAAAGAAAAGATTATGCCTGTTTCTGCTCGTGTAATTGTTAATATGGCAAGCATGAAACTTCGTCGTGAAGAAATTGACGAATTTCTTGAAAAAATAGAAAAAGTTATCCCAAAGGATTGATAGATATGATTAATACAGTATTTGCAGATGGTAAGGCTGATGAAGCACTTATCGCACAACTTAAAGAAAGAAGTGGCGAGGTTGATAAAAAAGTAACTCTTGCCGTTACTGATATTCTTGAAAATGTAAAAGCAAATGGCGATAAAGCCGTTTTGGAATACACAATAAAGTTTGACGGAAAAGCACCTGAAAAAACTGAGATTTCAAAAGAGGAAATTGATAAGGCAGTCGAAAAGTGTGACCCATTTTTTGTAAAAGCATTAGAAGATGCAGCAGAAAATATTCGTGATTTCCATGCAAAACAGAAGCAACAGAGCTGGCTTACAACAAAGGAAAACGGTGTAATTATGGGTCAGCGTGTTCGTGGTTTGGAAAGAGTGGGTATCTATGTACCGGGTGGTACAGCAGCATATCCGTCAAGTGTGCTTATGAATGCAATCCCTGCTAAAATTGCAGGTGTCAAGGAAATCGTAATGGTAACTCCTCCTGCAAAAGACGGCACACCTAATCCTGATATCCTTGCTGCTGCAAAAATTGCAGGTGTTGACAGAGTTTTCTTAATGGGTGGCGCACAGGCTGTTGCTGCATTGGCTTATGGTACAGAAACCGTGCCAAAGGTTGATAAAATCGTTGGTCCAGGTAACATTTTTGTTGCTACTGCAAAGAAACTTCTTTACGGTACAGTTGATATTGATATGGTTGCAGGTCCAAGTGAAATTTTAATCGTTGCTGACGAAACTGCAAATCCAAAATTCCTTGCTGCTGACCTTATGAGTCAGGCTGAACATGACGTATTGGCATCTGCAATTCTTATCACAACAAGTGCAGAAATTGCAGAAGAAACAAAGAAAGAATTAGCAAGACAATGTGCAACTCTTTCAAGAAAAGATATTATTGAAAAATCACTTCGTGATTACAGTGCAATTATTATCTGTGACACAATGGACAAGGCGGTTGATTTTGCAAACAGACTTGCACCTGAACACCTTGAAATGTGTGTGCAGAATCCTATGGAATATATCGGCAGAATGGATAATGCAGGTAGTGTGTTCCTTGGAAATTACTCACCTGAACCTTTAGGTGACTATTTTGCAGGTCCCAATCACGTTCTTCCTACAAGTGGCACTGCAAGGTTTTTCTCACCATTGTCAGTTGACAGCTTTATTAAAAAATCAAGTTTTATTTACTATACAGAAGATGCACTTCGTGAGTGCAAGGACAAGGTTGTTTCTCTTGCAGAAACAGAGGGCTTAACAGCTCACGCAAATTCAATTAAGGTCAGATTTGAGGACTAATAGATGTTTCAATTAAATGATAAAGTAAAAAAATTAACACCATATGAGCCAATCAGCGGTACATATGAAATCCGTCTTGATGCTAACGAGTCATTTCTCACATTTCCAAAAGAAATTGAAAATGAAATGGTAGAAGCACTTAGAAATTCTGCATTAAACCGTTATCCTGACCCGATGGCGACAAAGCTTGTTAAGGGTTTTGCTGATTACTTCAATGTTGATGCTGATTGTGTTACTGCAGGTAACGGCTCTGACGAAATCATTTCGGTTATAATGAACGCATTTTTACAAAAAGGTGATAATATATTGACTCTTGAGCCTGATTTTTCAATGTATCGTTTTTATGCTGAAATTGCAGAGTGCCACAGTGTTAAATATCAGAAAGACGAAAATTTAGATGTTAATATTGATGATGTAATTGCACTTGCAAATACGGAGAATGTGCGAATCGTGATTTTCTCAAATCCTTGTAATCCAACATCAAGAATTGTTACTAAAGATGATATAAGAAAACTTATAAACAGTGTTGATTCTCTTGTTGTACTTGATGAGGCTTATATGGACTTTGCAGAAGACGAAAGCCTGTTGAATGAATTTGAGAATTACGACAATCTCATTATCTTAAAGACTTGTTCAAAGGCATTGGGTTCGGCTGCACTTCGTCTTGGGTTTGCAGTTGCAAATAAGACACTTACAAATGTTATCCGTGCAGTTAAGTCACCATATAATGTGAACTCTGTTTCGCAGGCTCTTGGGGGAGTGCTTTTTGCACATCCTGATTATATTGATAATTGCATTGAAACAGTTGTAAATTCACGAAAAGAACTATATGCGGAATTGATTAAGATTAATAATGACAACATCGAAAAGATTTATGAAACACATACAAACTTTGTATTTATGAAAGTAAAAAATGCAAAGGAAATATTCGAGAAAATGAAAGAAAACAGCATTATTATCCGTAATATGGGTGACTACTTGCGAATTACTGCAGGTACAGAATACGAGAATGAAAAAATGCTTGAAACATTCAAAAAGGTGTTGGAGGAAGTATAATGAGAACTGCAACAATTAACAGAAAAACAAAGGAAACAGACATTAATTTAACTCTCTGTCTTGATGGTGGAGAAGTTAAGGTTGATACAGGTGTCGGCTTCTTTGATCATATGCTTACAGCATTTGCAACTCACGCAGGTTATGGACTTTCAGTAACCTGTAAAGGTGATATTGAGGTTGATTGTCACCACACGGTTGAGGATATCGGCATTGTTTTAGGTCAGGCACTTTTTGAGTGCCTTGGGAATAAATCAAATCTTGTCCGTTATGGTAGCTTTTTCGTACCGATGGATGAGGCGCTTGGCTTCTGTGCAGTTGATATCTGCAATCGTGCATACACAGTTTTTGAAGCAAATTTTCCACAGGAAAAATGCGGTAACTTTGATGTTTGTATGTGTGTGGAGTTTTTCCGTGCAGTTGCTGACAATGCAAAAATTACAGTACATCTCCGCGCACCTTATGGTGATAATTCTCACCATATTGCAGAGGCAATTTTCAAGGCATTCGGACACGCAATGAGCATTGCAACTGAAAAAACAGACAAAACACTTTCAACAAAGGGGACTTTGTAAACAATGATAATTTTTCCTGCGATAGATATAAAAGATAAAGAATGTGTCCGTCTTTATAAAGGTGACTTTGCAACAGCAGGTAAGGTTGCTGACAGTTATATGGAAACTGCACTTAATTTCAAAAAAGCAGGTGCAGAGTGGATACATATGGTTGATTTGAACGGCGCACTTGACGGAGTAAGAATAAATTTTGATATTTTCCTTGATGTTGCGAAAAACAGTGGACTCAAAGTTGAAGTCGGTGGCGGAATCCGTACAATGAAAGATGTTGATTTCTATATTCAGAATGGAATTGAAAGGGTTATTATTGGTTCTGCTGCTCTTAAAAATCCACAGCTTGTAAAAGAAGCTTGTATGGAATTCGGTGACAGAATTGCAGTTGGAATTGACGCCAAAAATGAAATGGTTGCAACAGAAGGTTGGACTGAAAAAAGCGATACTCATTATATCGACCTTGCAAAGAGAATGGAAGATTTTGGTGTGAAATATATTATTTTTACAGACATTGATTGTGATGGTATGCTTTCAGGTCCAAATCTCGAACAACTCGTTAAACTTAATGAATCAGTTTCCTGCAACATTACTGCAAGTGGTGGTATTAAGGATTTAAGTAACATTATCGACCTTAAAAATTCCAATATGTATGGTGCAATCTGTGGCAGAAGTATTTACAGTGGCACATTGAATTTAGCAGAGGCTATCAAGGAGTGTGAATAAAATGAACCTTGATAAATATTTTGTAAAGGCAGAGCTCATTCCCGCAATTATTCAGGAAGAAAGTACAGGAGAAATCCTTATGCTTGCATATATGAACAAGGAATCAATGGCAAAAACACTTGAGACAGGTTATACTTGGTTCTGGAGTCGTTCAAGACAAGAACTCTGGAACAAAGGTGCAACATCAGGTCATTTACAGAAAGTGATTTCAATTCACGGTGACTGTGATGACGATACATTATTAGTAAAAGTCGAGCAGACAGGTCCTGCTTGTCATACAGGCAGTAAGTCTTGCTTCTTTAATAAAATCAAATAGGTGATAAAAATGAACGATACATTAGTAAATCTTTACGAAACAATACTTGAAAGAAAAGCAAATAAACAGGAAGGCTCATATACTTGCTATCTTTTTGAAAAGGGACTTGATAAAATCCTTAAAAAAGTTGGTGAGGAGTGTTCTGAAACAATTATTGCAGCAAAAAACGGAAACAAAGAGGAAACAGTTGGCGAAATCAGTGACCTTATTTTCCACCTCTTTGTTATGATGGCAAAAGAGGGAATTGCAGTAGAAGATGTTATGGCAGAACTTGACAAGCG
>JAZSDZ010000101.1:0-3200 GCA_045531435.1 Candidatus Fimenecus sp. | reverse complement strand
AAAAAAATTAAGAACAATAAATGAAAAATAACTATAAGAAGTAAGCAATTTATAAAATAGAATTTATTGTTAAATAATTAAAATAAATGATTACAGTTTAATTATATGTGTTTGAGTTGCAATAAAGCCATTTGAGAGATGTTATCGCTTATATATAGGTTTCAGTCCCAAAATACTCATATTTCCCGTATTTTGTATAATTTTTTGTCCCCTATTTGATACAAAATATTTATTTTGTATAATTATATCATAAGTTTTCAACAATGTCAACAATTAAGATACGTTTTCAACAAACCATTCCCCCTGCGATTTTGGTATAAAAAATTCCATAAGAAACCTGATAAATCATGCACTTATGGAATAAGTTAATTATAAATTATTTACTTTTATATACAGCTGTTTAAATTTTTCTTTATCAGTTATCAAATCATTTATCTGATTTTTGAATTTGTTGTATTCTTCATCAAGTACATAATTCTTTGCATAACCGGAATCACCGTATTTATCCTTTGTGTGGTTATATGCTCGTTCAATCATTTGTTCTAATGTACATTCAGGCTCGTGTTTTAATGTGTATGCGTGAGTTCTTTTCAGAAACTCACCAACATCAGTTGAACGGTCTGCAGAAGAAATTATTTTACCATAATCACTACGAGGAATAGAATCAGAAGAAGCTCTATGGTCTTCTATCCCCTCTTTGATTATCATTCGTTCTTCTTCAGTAAAGAATTGCTTCATATATTCATTTTCATAAAAGATTTCTGCTGATAAAACTTCGTGATTATTTTTATCAATATGATGAGCAATATCGTGAAAAGCTGCAATAGTATATAAAATATTCAAATCAATGTCATCAAACTGTTCAGCAAACTTCATACAACGGTTAATTACATATTTAATATGCTCCAAATTATGACCGTCATCATTCTTTGAATATTCAGGGAAAATGTTATCTTGAATATAATATATTAGATTTTCGTTCATTATGTCACCTTAATTTTTTCCTGATTTTTTCCATATATGTTCTTACTGTTGAGGCGGAAATACCAAGTTTTTTACCGATTTCACTACTATTATAGCCTTCAATTTTTAACTCTACTATTGTTCTTTCTTTTTTAGAGAGCTTATCTAAATAATATGAAGACTCAATTTCTTTTGAAAAATCATAATTATCTGAATAATCATAAAGTTCATCAAAGGAAACAGCCATTTCAAATATTTTTCTGTTTCTATAATAATCCGATAAGACGCTTTTAGCAACTGTAAAAATTAATGATTTTGGAGAACGTATTTTATCAATATAAGATATATATGTAATCAGTTTGACAAAAGTCTGTTGTGTAAGGTCTTCGGCATCATCATTATTAGTTTTTTTGCAAAAATACTTGTAAACAGCCGAATAATATTTCTCATATAATTCTTGAATAATATTATTCATAATTATTCACTTACTATTTTATTACCTACACAAGACCTTGCCTGAACACAACCCTTGATAGTTTTACTGCATTTAATTATATTTCCTGCAAAGAACTGAAGATTCTTTTCGACAATTATATCTTCTGTAACGTCATTATTAAATGTAATTGTATCACCTGCAGCAATAAGTGTACCGTCTTGCACATTACGAATAAATGATGCATCAATATCAATTTTGTTTGAAAATAGCTTTACTTTATTTTCATCGAAATCCATTTCAAAAATCAAACCATTTTCCATAAGACACTGACCATTATTTTGAAGTCCTATTTTTTTCAAAACAATTCCATTTGCAATGTATTGTGCATTTTTACTTTCAATCATATGTCCAACAATGATAATTCCATTGAAAACTCCAACAGTATTATCTGATAATTTTACATTTGAAAGTGATGTTACACCATTAAACATTGCAATCTTTTTGTCGCTTGGTAAGTTTAACTTGAAACCAACTGCATCAAGTTTTATTTTAGAAAATGCTTCAATGAACTCGTTACTTGGGTTTTCAGGAAGAATTAACAAAGCAACTGCTTCAATAACTTTTATGTTACTTAATGCTTGTGGAGTGTAATCTCTCAAATCAACAACAGCTTGTGCGTGAATAGCTTGTTTTTTCTTAAAAATGTTTTTAAACATAATTTTTACCACCTTTCACTATATAAGACGAAAAAAATGTTATAAGTGTCTATAAATGATTTAAAATATTTTTCCATTCATTTACTAGTTTCTCTAAACTCCATCCAGCGTTTGCAGGAGATGTTGACGGAAGACATATTACATCTCTGTTTATTGAATTACGAATATATTTATTGTAATATTTTTCTGCGGTTTTGCCGTTAACAAAGATTTGTTTTATGTCAGCGTTATCAAGAATTTCTGTTAAATCATTTGCAACAACATTTTTAATTGAACTGTCAGAACTACCTGTGATATCGCAGGATGCAATAACATCCCATAAAGCAATATTATTTGATAATAAAAAACTCTTTTTCTCGTCAACAGTTATGGGTGTTTTTTGTCCCAAAACTGTTGAAATTACTTTCCAGAATCTGTTTTGCGGATGTCCATAAAAGAACATCTGCTCACGGGATTTTACAGACGGAAAACTACCAAGAATAAGTATTTTTGAATTTTTATCATATAAAGGCGGAAATGGATGTTGTAGCATTATTATTTCTCACTTTCAAATAAATCTATTATATCTTGCTTATGAATTTATCAGCTTCTTCTCTTGATTTAAATATTATAACTTGTTTTTCTGTTTTGTATTTATCAATTAACTCATAAATATACGGTAATGTTTTTTCGGAAAATTCTTCGATAAATTGTTTAAATTCAGGGTCTAATTCTGTTTCAATCCACGGCAAGTCATAACGACCTTTACCAATTCTTTCGGTTGCACCTTGCAGACACACCTCTGTCGGTAAATCAAATAGAAAAACTGTGTCACATTCTTTTAGTCGCATCTCTATGGTTCTTTTGTAATTGCCGTCAATTATCCATTGAGATGTAGCAAAAATATCAGCAATTCTTTCATCAAATTCTTCTCTTGAAATATGCGTTTTGTCAGGTTTATGCCATATTGCATCAAGATAATACAATGGTAATCCTGTACACTCTTTCAGTTTTTCTGCAAAGGTTGTTTTGCCACTACCGGGACAACCAATAATAATTGCTTTATTCATAACTATCTCCAAAAAAGTATGGCATCTCTAAAAATG
>JAZSDZ010000036.1:0-12702 GCA_045531435.1 Candidatus Fimenecus sp. | reverse complement strand
ACCTCAATAAAATAAAAGAGGAGTTTAACTGTATTAATTTAATCCGAACAATTTATCTTCATTTCTATTTAGAACATTATTATCAATATTGATAGATGTTATATTTATGTCTTTAATCTCATAGGTTATCTCATCAAAATCAGGTGTTTGATAAATTTTCATATCATAATTTTAATAATCAATCAAAAAATGGACTTCACTAACGAAAGTGAAGTCCATAAGTTTTATTATTAATTATTTTTCAATAAGAGACACACCGTTCATTTCAGCAGGGATGTCAAGACCCATAATGTCAAGCATTGTTGGTGAAAGGTCACAAAGTTTACCACCCTCCTGCTTTAACTTACAGTCTTTACCAACTACTACGAGTGGAACAGGATTTGTTGTATGAGCTGTGAATGGTGAACCATCGTCCTCATACATCTTATCAGCGTTACCATGGTCAGCAGTAATAAGAATTACGCCGTCCATCTTCATTGTTGCATCAACAAGCTTTCCTACACATTCGTCAACGGCTTCAACAGCCTTAACAGCAGCATCGAAGATACCTGTGTGACCAACCATATCGCAGTTAGCGTAGTTGAGAATTACAACATCATATTTACCACTTAAAACTTCTTTACAAGCAGCATCACATACTTCATAAGCGCTCATTTCAGGCTTTAAGTCGAATGTTGAAATCTTTGGAGAGTCAATAAGAACTCTATCCTCACCAGGATAAACCTTTTCTTCGCCACCGTTATAGAAGAATGTTACATGAGCATACTTCTGTGTTTCAGCAATACGAAGCTGAGTTTTACCAAGCTTTGAAAGGTACTCACCCATTGTGTTTGTAAGTGTCTGTGGCTTAAATGCAACATTTACATTAGGCATTTCAGCGTCATACTGTGTCATACAAACATAATATAATGGGAAGAATTCTTTTCTCTCGAATCCTGTAAAATCAGGGTCAACGAATGTTCTTGTGATTTCTCTTGCTCTGTCAGGACGGAAGTTAAAGAAGATTACTGAATCGTTAGCAGAAATAGAATCTGAACCATTAACAACTGTTGGCATAACAAATTCGTCAGTAAGATACTTACCGTCTTCGTCGATAGTCTCATATGACTGCTTAACAGCGTCAAGTGCTGAATCAGTTGCAATACCCTCACGGTTAACCATTGCATTGTAAGCCATACCGACTCTGTCCCACATATTGTCACGGTCCATAGCGTAAAATCTACCCATAACAGTAGCGATTTTACCTACACCAATTTCAACGAGTTTATCTTCAAGTTCTTTAACAAAGTCAACACCTGAACTTGGTGGAACGTCACGACCGTCAAGAAGACAGTGAACGAAAACTTTATCAAGTCCGTTTTTCTTTGCAAGTTCAACAAGAGCATATAAGTGTGTGTTATGGCTATGAACACCACCGTCTGATAGAAGACCGATAAGGTGAAGTGCTGAATTGTTCTTTTTGCAATTCTCAATTGCACCCATAAACACTTCATTATTGAAGAAATCACCGTCCATTATTGACTTTGTGATTCTTGTTAATTCCTGATAAACAACACGACCTGCACCTATATTTGTGTGTCCAACCTCAGAGTTGCCCATCTGTCCGTGAGGAAGACCAACATCCATACCTGATGCACCGATATATGTCATTGGGTTATTTTTAAAAATTTCGTCAAGTCTTGGAGTTTTTGCAGCAGTTATTGCATTGCCATAATCACTTGGATTATAACCAAAACCATCCATGATACATAAAACTACAGGTTTTTTCATCAAATTCACCTTATTAAATTATTTTGAAGCAGCAGCAACAATCTTAGCAAAATCAGCAGCTTTGAGTGAAGCACCACCGATAAGACCACCGTCAACATTTACCTTTGAAACGAGTTCATCAGCATTAGCAGCGTTCATTGAACCACCGTACTGAATTGTGACTGTTGCAGCAACATCGCCACCGTAAACTTCTGCAATAGCAGCACGAACATAGCCATTACCTTCATCAGCCTGATCAGCAGTTGCAGTAACACCTGTACCGATGGCCCAAACAGGCTCATAAGCGATAATTACATTCTTAAGCTGTTCTTTAGTCACGTTTGTAAGTGCCATTTTTGTCTGGAACTTAAGAAGAGTTT
The DNA here is from genome assembly GCA_045531435.1 of Candidatus Fimenecus sp. Classification (GTDB taxonomy): domain Bacteria; phylum Bacillota; class Clostridia; order Oscillospirales; family Acutalibacteraceae; genus Fimenecus. The sequence continues at coordinate 10,573 of JAZSDZ010000036.1, read as the reverse complement.
CTGTATAACCAAGGCTTCTCTGTTCAAGAGTTTCACCAACACAGATAATTGGCTTAAGACCTGCATTAAGAGCAGCAAGTGAACGAAGGTTAACAGTCTGGTCAGTTTCACCGAAATACTGTCTTCTTTCACTGTGACCAACTACAACGTATTCAACACCAAGTTCTTTAAGCATTTCAGCTGAAATTTCACCTGTATATGCGCCTGAAGACTTAAAGTGAACATTTTCAGCACCGATTTTGATGTTTGAACCTGCAGCAGCCTCAAGAGCAGCAGGGATATCAACGAAAGGAACACAAAGTACAACTTCACAATCAGCATCAGCAACAACAGGCTTCATTTCCTCTATAAGAGCTTTTGCTTCAGCAGGTGTTTTGTTCATTTTCCAGTTACCAGCGATAACTGCTTTACGAAGATTTTTATTCATAATTTTTACTCCTTTTAACAAATTTTAGGAGGACTTTATTTAGCCCTCCGTATAAATTTTTAATTATTTCTCATTAAGTGCAGCAATACCAGGAAGAACTTTACCTTCAAGATATTCAAGTGAAGCACCGCCACCTGTTGAAATATGTGACATTTTATCAGCAAAACCAAGTTTCTGAATTGCAGCAGCAGAGTCACCACCACCAATGATAGAAATAGCGTCACTGTCAGCAATAGCTGTAGCAACTGCAATTGTACCTGATGCAAATGCTTCCCATTCAGAAACACCCATAGGTCCATTCCAGATTACTGTACCTGCATCCTTAACAGCGTCAGCAAAGATAGCCTGTGTCTTAGGACCGATATCAAGACCCATCCATCCATCAGGAATATCATCTGAATTAACTACCATCGCTTCTGTATCAGGGGCGTATTCCTTACCAACTTTGTTATCAACAGGAATAAGGAATTTAACACCCTTTTCTTCAGCCTTCTTCATCATTTCAGCAGCAAGTTCAACTTTATCAGCTTCGAGAAGTGAAGTACCGATGTTGTGGCCTAATGACTTCATGAATGTATAAGCCATACCACCACCGATGATAAGTGTATCGCACTTGTCAATAAGGTTTGTGATAACGCCAATTTTATCTGATACCTTTGCACCACCAAGAATAGCGACGAGAGGTCTCTTTGGATTTTCGAGAGCACCACCGATGAATTCGATTTCTTTCTGAATAAGGTAACCACAAGCTGCAGGAAGATGCTCAGCAACACCAGCAGTTGAAGAGTGAGCTCTGTGAGCTGAACCAAAAGCATCATTTACATAAAGCTCTGCAAGGTCAGCAAACTTCTTGCTGAGCTCAGGATCATTCTTTGTTTCGCCCTTTTCGTAACGAACATTTTCAAGAAGAAGAACTTCTCCATCTTTAAGGTCAGCTGCAAGTGCCTGAGCACTTTCACCAACTACATCCTTCGCCATTTTAACTTCCTGACCAAGAAGCTCAGAAAGTCTTGCAGCAACAGGAGCAAGTGAAAATTCAGGAACTACTTCACCCTTAGGACGACCAAGGTGTGAACAAAGAATAACTTTTGCTCCATTTGCAATAAGATACTTGATTGTTGGTAATGAAGCAACAATTCTCTTATCACTTGTGATAACGCCATTTTCCATTTTTACATTGAAGTCACAACGAACAAGAACCTTTTTACCTGTTACCTGTAAATCTTCAACAGTCTTTTTGTTTAATGCACTGCTCATTTAAATAACATCCTTTCAAAGAAATAATTTGTAAAAATTACCACTGAATATTTTATAACATAAGTCATTATTTTTCAAGACTTATGTGTGGATTTGTTAAAAATTTATCATTTTATCCATTATATAGTGCCAAAATAGAATTTGTTTTGTCTATTATCATATTTTTTAGTTCTTTAGGAGATTTGACTTTTATTTTATAACCATACTGCATTATCCAAGCAACAAGACCATCATTCACTGCAACATCAACTTTTGCAATAAAATTTTCATTATCATACGGTCTTATTGATACTTTCTCACCAAATTGGTCAATATAATCCTCTATCATAGAGTTATTACAAATCATTTCAACAGGTTTGATATCACCGGAAAACATTGAAAGATGTTTATTACTATAATCAGCAATATCAAAAACTTTCTGATACGGTGATACTTCTGAAAAATGACGAGCATAACTATCAAGCACTTGGACGCTTTTTAATCGGTCAATGCGAAGATGTATGAGATTATCATATTTACTGTAATTACCAACGAGATAATAATGGTCATCTGCCCAGATAAGTGCATAAGGGTTAATAGTCATTATTTTTTCTTCATATCTTGCAGTTTTTCCATCAACTATTTTTCTGCGACGATAAACAACTTCAATTTGTTTTTTCGCAGTAATAGCAGAACTTATAATATCAATAACAATAAATAAATTTTCATTTGCACATTTATTTCTGTTATCAATATATACCTGCTTTTCAATTTTATTGTATTGATGTTCACTTGCAAACGAAGAAAACTTTTTAATAAGTAATTTTGTTTTTTTAGCAGATATAAAATTGGCAGATTGAACTGCATCTATCAAAAGTCTCAGCTCAGCAGGTTCAAAATAATATGGAGTCATAAAATATCCACGAGGAGACTGTGATTTTATTATTTCATATCCATATTCATTTAAACACTCTATGCAGTCATATATTGTTTTTCTTTCACATTCAATTCCATAGTTATTATGAAGAATCTCAATAATTTTTGTAGCAGACATAGGATTATCTTCATCGGAATATTTAGAAAGAATATCAATAATATATAAAAGTCTTAATTTTTGTTTAGATGGAGTTTTCATAGCATTATAATGTTAATTTTTTATTGATTTCAATAATAACATCTTCATGAAGTTTAATGTTTTCTCGATCATATGTTAAAATACCATTGACTTCATTTTCAACGTCACTGACCTGAGTATAAACTGTTGCACTCAATCCCCTCTTTACAAGTGGAATAACCTGAGTTTCATGAAGTAATTTATAAGCCTTTGATAAACTATCTTTTGACCTGAACATCATATAGCCAAAACTCTTTGATTCATCCCATGTGTGTCCTCTGTCAATGTGGCTATAACCACCAAATTCAGTAATTGCAAAAATACGACCATCGTTTCTACGAGGATTGATTGGCGCAATGTATCTGTGCATGCTGTTGAAATCACCTGCACCCTGGTCATGCCAACCACTTGCATGGTCAACAACACGAGACTGGTCAAAAGCCTTAATATTTTCAGTAATTCTTACAGAGTCAAACTGTCCCCAGCCCTCATTGAATGGAACCCAGCATGAAATACAAGTATGGTTGTAAAGTTGATTGAGCATTTCATTGAGTTCGCGTTCAAATTCATCACGCCATAATTGTTCACCACGCTTAAAAGCCTTATATTTATTATCTTTAACATGAATTGCAACAAGTGGAAGAACACCTGCAAGCAACTGTCCGATATATTCGCCACCACTTACCATATCCTGCCATACAAGCATACCAAGTCGATCACAATGGTAATACCAACGGTCAAGTTCAACCTTAATATGTTTACGAAGCATGTTGAAGCCTAAACGCTTCATAGTAGCAATATCATAAATCATTGCTTCATCAGTTGGAGGAGTCATACCACCATCTGACCAATAACCTTGGTCAAGAAGCCCCTTTTGGAAATAAGGCTTGTTATTAAGTAAAAATCTTGGATAACCTTTTTCATCCTTACCAATTGAGAACTTACGCATACCGATATAGCTCTTAACTGTATCAACAACTTCACCATCTTTGATAAGTTCAACCTTGAGGTCATATAGGAATGGATTTTCAGGAGACCAGAGTTTTACATCATCAAACTTAATAATATCATCCATTAAAATTGTGTTTTCAGAAACAATGTTTTCACCATCAAAAACAGTAACCTTAACTTGACAATCGTTTTCAGTTGCAAATGTTTTAAACGCAAGAGTTTTATTGTCAATATCAGGAGTCATACGAAGTTTCTGAATATGGCAAGGATTAACAGCTTCAAGCCAGACACTCTGCCAGATACCTGATGTTGCAACATACCAGAATCCATGAGTATCATTAACCTGTTTACCTCTTTGCTGCCAACCATTTTCAGTAGGGTCATAAACGCTGACTACAAGTTCATTTTCACCGTCTTTAATTAAACGAGTGATATCAATTGAGAATGTTGCATAACCACCTCTGTGTGAACCTGCCAGTTCATTATTGACATAAACGTTACATTCCCAATCAACCGCAGCAAAATTAAGTAAAATATTTTTGCCTTTCATATTTTCTGGAATTGAGAATTTTTTTCTGTACCAGAGTTTTTGGTCAGGTTTTAATGGCTTTTCAACACCTGAAAGCATACATTCAACTGCATAAGGAACAACAATTTCACCTTGGAAATTGTCAACCCATTCTATTGATTTGTCAACAATAGCATAATCATATACACCATTCATTGACATCCAATCTGTTCTTTCCATCTGTGGACGAGGATATTCAGGCAACGGATTATTTCTGTCAATTGAATCTGTCCAACGAGTTTTCATAAATCCCATTTTATTACCTCCAATTTATACAAAGCCAAAAATGGCATAATATTAAATACATTTTAATACATATTATTGAATTTGTCTATTGAATTTTGAAAAAAACTTTGATATAATTACGAAGCAAATTAATATGCGGGTATGGTGGAATTGGCAGACACGCAAGATTTAGGATCTTGTGCCGAGAGGTGTACAGGTTCGACCCCTGCTACCCGCACCAAATAAAGGACTTCAACATTTTGTTGGGATCCTTTATTTTATACAGGTGGTCGAACCTGGGAAGGTTTTTGCGTTAAGAAAATGATTCGGTGAATCATTTTTAGCAAAAAGTCGTGAGGCGGGTACCGAAATTCATAAGAATTTGGGTCGCCGAGCGAAATGGATGCAAGGCGTAGCCGTAACATACATTCGACCCCTGCTACTCGCACCAAAAATCGACAAGGCTTAATAGAGTTTTGTCGATTTTTCTTCTTACATATTCACTTTTCACTGTTCTATTGTGTCAATTTTTGGAAGTAATAATTAAGAGGTAATATCGAAATAATTATTTTAAATTATCATTCAAAGCACATATATGGTTTATCTTGAAATGATTGATGTTTAATGATATAATTAATTAATAATTTTTGAAAGGCTTATTTCAATGAAAGAAAAGACATCTTTAGTTTTTACCGGTGATATTGGTTTTGACCGATATATGTATGGTAAATGGGATGATGAAAATTTAATATCACAAGAAATTTTAGACTTTCTTCACAGTGCTGACCATGTTATAGTCAATGTTGAAGGTCCTGTGGCTGAAGCTGAAACAAATACTACTCTGAGTGGGGTTCAGCAGTTACTTCACACAATTGACCCGAAGGCTGTTAAGGTGCTTAATAACATGAATGCTGATATCTGGAATATCTGCAACAATCATATTATGGATGCAGGTGCTTATGGTATTGAAAGTACATTGAAGATTGCAAAGGAAAACAATGTTCAGACACTTGGTGCAGGAATGGACATAAATCAAGCGAGAAAGCCCGTTATTTTAAATGAAGCAGGTGGAATTGGTATGATTGGCGTTGGTTATCAACGCGCTTGTCGTAAAGCTGATGTGGATAAACCCGGTTGTTACAGCTGGAGTGAGCTTGACGAGATACAGAAATCAATTAATGAAATAAAAAAGACTTGCCGTTGGTGTATTGTAGTTGCCCATGCTGGTGAAGAATTTACCCCACTCCCTTCCCCTTACACTCGTGAAAGATATCATAAGTATTTGGAAATGGGTGCTGATATTGTTGTTGCTCATCACCCACATGTGCCAATGAATTATGAAACTGTTGGGGATAAAGTAATTTTCTATTCACTCGGCAATTTCATTTTTGATACTGATTATCAACGTTCACAGTTCAATACAGATATTGGGTTGATTATTAAGCTTAACTTTAATGAAAATGAGTTTGATTTTGAGCCAATGGGACTTAAAATTGTTCGTGGTGAAGAAAGAATTGTTAAAGATAAGCTTCCACGTATATTTGTTGATGTTCAGGAAGAAGAATACAAGCTTTTATCACCATTATCAGCAAAAATGCACATTGAAGCTACAAAACGTCAGATGACCTATTTAAAACCCGAAGAATTCAAGGATGCAAGTGAAGAAAAGTGGAAAGAGCATTTTGCAGAGCCATTGCGCACAGGTCGAGTACCGGGCGAAACGCTTGATTTCTTTATACTTTGTCCGTTAGCAGATAAAGCAGACGAAGGCAAATGGAAAGAAAGTAAATTAGAAGATATTAAAAACTATATTTTAGAGCAGATGTAAATTTAATGAGGTGAATTTATGTATTGGGGAATACCCACACTAATTGAAAATAACTCAATTGAAGAATCAATTAGCCTATGCAAAGAGTTAAACTTCGATTTTGTTGAATTAAATATGAATTTACCTCAATATCAATTAGAAAATATTGATGTTGAAAAATTGAACAGATTAAAAGCAGAAAACAAAATATTTTACACTATACATTTAGACGAAAACTTAAATATAAGTGATTTTAACCGTTATATTGCTAATGCTTATTTGAAAACTGTACTTGATACAATAGAAATTGCAAAAATACTTGATGTTAAAATTATCAATATGCACCTATCAAAAGGTGTTTATTTCACTTTACCTGATAAAAAAGTATATTTGTTTGAACAGTACAAAGAAAACTACTTGAAAAGTATAATCAAATTTCGTAATGCTGTAGAAAAAGTTTTGAAAGATAACAAAATAAAGATTTGTATTGAAAACACAAATGGATATACCGATTTTCAAATTAAAGCAATAGATATTTTGTTACAAAGTCCTGTTTTTGGTTTAACATTAGATGTTGGACATAGCCATTGCGTTGGTAATATTGATGAAAAAGTTATTCTTGAAAGAGAAAACAGACTTGCTCACATACATTTGCATGATGCACGAGACAAAAGAGACCATATGACTTTGGGTACAGGTGATGTTGATATTAATAAATATATTCAATTAGCTAAAAAACACAAGTGTACTGTTGTACTTGAAACAAAAACAATAGATGCTTTAAGAAAATCTGTTGAATGGTTAAATAGAAATTAAAGGCAGTTAAAAACTGCCTTTTTCTTTTACCAAGTATTAACTTTTTCAATATGCACAGGAAATGTTGAATAATAATTATAACTATCTAATCGTCGCATATAAGAATCGTTTGTATGGGCACAGATTAGTATTTCACCATCTATGTCAAATCCTGTTACCACAAGAGTATGATAAAGTCTTTGCCCGTTACTTAAAAAGATTACATCACCAAGTTGTATCTCGCTTAAATTTGCATCTCTGCCAACGGGCCCAACGCTTTCATTTGTTGTTAGAAATCTGTATAAGTATTCAACTCCTGACCAAGCTGCTGAACGGTCATTTGGTGAAATATAATACCAACCACAATCACGGGTATAATTCATTACTCCTGCGCCGGCATAAATACACTGTGATGCAAAATTAGTACAGTCCCCACCTATTCCTTGAAAATCAAAATATTGTGGATTTCTTAATAAAGCCCATCTTTTTGCATATTCGACTGTGTTGTTTCTGTTATACTCAAAGCTTCGCATAAAAAATCACCCTATACAGTTTATGCATAGGGTGAATATATTGTCTTAATTCCAATAATCAGTTTCGTGTGGTAAATTAATATTTTTTGCTTTAAATTCAGGCTCTTTTCCTTCCTTACGTTGATTTTCATAGTCTTTTAAAGCTCTGAAAACATATTTACTAAGGTAAAGTATTGTTGGCATATTAATAATTGTCATAGCACCCATTGTTACATCAGCAATACCCCAGAGTAAGTCTGCGCTAAGCCCTGCGCCAAGAAAGATTACCAAAGATGCAACAATATAATATAATCTCATAAATGTTTTACCTGGCATTCTCTTAAAAATAAAGAAAATTGATTTATCAACATAATAGAGATTACCAACAAGAGTTGTAAACGCAAACAAAATCATTGCAATGGTTATAAATATTGGTCCAAATGAACCAAGAGTTTTTGTAAGTGCAGCCTGAACATAAGGTGCACCTGAAAGTTCTTCCGTCGGATTAACACCCGAACTCATACACATAAATGCTGTCGCTGAACAAACAAGAAGTGTATCAATAAATACTGAAAGCACTTGAACAAGACCTTGTTTTACAGGGTGATTAACTTCTGCAGACGCTGATGCATTTGGCGCAGAACCTACACCCGCCTCGTTACTGAAAAGTCCACGCTTGATTCCATACATTATACAAGAACCTGAAAAGCCTCCAAATATTGATTTAAAATTAAAGGCTTCAGTAAAAATAGTCTTAAAAATATCAGGCAAAAGATTTATATTCATAAAAACAATTAAAAGGGCGACAAAAATATAAATAATACCTATAAATGGTACGAGTGCGCTTGTAACCTTTAATATACGCTTACCGCCACCAAAAAGACAAAATCCAACAAGTAATGCTACTATAAAACCAATTATCCATGGTGTTGTATCCGTATTATAAAAACTATAGCTTGAAAATGTTGATTGCAAGTTATATGATGCAAGCATATTGAAACCAAAACCATAGGTTACAATCAATAGAATTGAGAATAAAATTGCAAGAGGTTTGCATTTAAGACCGCCTTCAATATAATATGCAGGTCCACCATAACTGCCATCAGGACCTTTACGCTTATAAATCTGAGCAAGTGTACTTTCAATAAAAGCCGATGCACTACCAACAACAGCAATAATCCACATCCAGAAAACTGAGCCAAAACCACCAAGACACAATGCAGTTGAAACACCGATAATATTACCCGTACCTACACGAGAAGCAGTTGATACCATAAGAGCTTGAAATGATGAAACACCATTTGCATCTTCAGGTTTTTCCATGACTGCACGAAATTGTTCCTTCAACAATCTGAATTGGATGCATTTTGTACGCAAGGTAAAATAGAGACCGCAAATAACAAGAATAATGATGAGAATATAACTGTATAACGCGTCATTTACGGTATTTATAATTTGTTCAAACATGAAATACCCCTTAAAATTTAATGTTAAAATTATATAATATGTCAATATAACTGTCAAACAAAAAGAGTGATATGAAATAGTACCACTACTTTATGGCGGAAAGCAAGGGATTCGAATTATAGATTCACAATGCAAATGAGGAATTTGCATCGTGCTCTTCGGGTTCGAATCTTTTCTTAATATTAAATAAAAAAACACTGACCTTGTATAAGCATCAGTGTTTTCATGGCGGAGAGCAAGGGATTCGAACCCTCGAAACCGTTTTAGCAGTTTACACGATTTCCAGTCGTGCTCCTTCGACCAGCTCGGACAACTCTCCTTATCAACAGTTATGTATTATATATTATACTTAAAATAAAATCAAGCATTTTTTACTTAATTATTGCGATATGCAAAAAAGCGTGATATACTTGATATATAAAAATTTAATAAAGGAATGTCGCTCAATGAAAAGCATAAAACGTGGTCGTGGTCCATCATTTATGAGTGGTATTATTGGTATATTTATGGTAGGATTCGGCTTACTTTGGACATTTTTAGCATCACAAGCAAGTCCGATTATGGCAATTTTCGGGTTACTTTGGACAAGTATTGCTGTTGCAACAACGATATACAATTATAAAAATGCTACTTCAAAAAAGAGATATTCTGAATATGACATTACAAATGAAAACGAAGAACCCGACCCATTAAACGAAAAATACGGCAACAATGATTCTGACTATACAGTTCCAAACAATACAAAAAATAGTTATTGCCCTTTCTGCGGGACTCATGTTGAAGATGAATTTGAATTTTGCAATAAATGTGGTAAGAAATTACCTTAAATATTATTTAAATATAAAAATTCAGGCACCCCATTAGGGTGCCTATTCTAATTATTCAATTGTAACGGTTCCATCTTCATAAACTGTAATTTTGTCACCTGTTTTAACTGTGTTAAGGAATTCTTCACCAAGACAGTCAACCGTAGGCATTGGAGTGTCAGTCCATACTGAACCGATAATTGCACCTGCAGCAGCAAGTGAGTCGATATGCTCTGAGAAAAGCATACATGCAGGACAACGTTCCATAACCTTTGCACAGTAAAGAACAAGTCCACCTGTTGTAGAACCAATTGTCTGTGGAAGACAAAGCGCTGTTCCTACCATTGGTTTTTCGTAAATATCTGTATTGTTCTGGTCACCACATTTTGCTTGTTTATCACCAAACTGTAATGCACCCTGGAAGGAAGCAAGTGTATTGAAACCACCGTGTGAAACAAGAGCTGTTGCTGTTGCAGTACCTGGTACTACAGGACGACCTTTAAATGTTTTCATTTTATTTTGCTTCCTTTGTGATAATATCAAGAATTTCTTCACTTGTATAATAACGTGAAGTTGTGTATGTACGAAGTTTATTTGAGTTAGTGATTACAGGCATCTTCTTAGCAAGTGGATTGTTCATATACATAAGAGGACAAATGTAACTA